>JBGQGN010000183.1:0-7408 GCA_041497395.1 Methylomirabilia bacterium | reverse complement strand
GTGTTCCTCACCCCGGGCCGCCACCGGGTGGAGTTCCGCTATCGCCTGCCGAGCGTCTTCGTCGGGCTGGGGATCACGATCGCTACCCTCGCCGCCCTCGGCGTCGCCGGGGTGCTGGCGTGGCGGCGCGGGCGCCCGGTCTCTCCGCCGGCGTGACCCGGCCGGCGCCGCTCACTCGAAGGCGGTGATCTCGGCGATCGCCCAGGTGGGCGCGGGGGCCGCCGGCCGGATCCGGATGTAGCGCACGGTCGCCGGCGGGAACGTCACCGCCCATTCCGGCCGGCTGTTCCGCAAGAGCTCCGCGCCCGTCCAGAAGAGCGGCCCCGCCCACGTCGTGGGCTCGAGCGGCTGCCAGGCCTGCCCGTCCGCCGAGCCCTCCAGGACGAACTCCGCCGGCCCGCCCTCCCGCGAGCCCGGCACCAGCCGCAGCCCCGTCAGCCGCCGCGGCCGATCCAGCGCCAGCGTGAAGCTCACCGTCCCATCCACCGGTCCCTCCGCCGTCCAGCGGGTCCCGGCATCCCCGTCGACCGCCCGCGGCGCCGTGGCGGCCCCCCCGCTCGCGCTCCCCCGCCACCCCGCCCGCGCCAGCGCCCGGCGCGGCACCTCCGGCCCGAGCACGAGCAGCCGGTACGGCCCTGCCACGCCCTCCCGCACGAGCGCGCCCCGCGCGCTGAGCACGCGGCGCACCTCGGCGGCGTCGGCATCGGCGCCGAGCAGCAGCGCCCGGCCCGGCCCGGGCGCGAAGCGCTCCAGGAGCGCCGGCGCCGGCACCGACCGCCCGTAGGAGTTCACCGCGGAGTTCGACTCAAGGGCGCCGATGGACTCGCGCGACTCAACGCGGACGCGAGCGGACAGCCAGTGGCTCGCATAGACGAAACGCACGCCCTCGCGGCGGAGCGCGGCGGCCAACTCCCCATCGCGGAGAGGCGCCGCGGCCGCCGGCGCGGGCCCGTAGACGAACAGCTCGCGCGCCGCCCACGCTTGGGGCCCCGATCGATCCAGGGCCATGCGAAGGAACCGGGCCCGGACGGGCTCGAAGATCACCTGGACCCGACCGCGCCGGACCTTGAGGAACGCGTGCCGCTCGGACCAGAACAGCGGCCCCCAGTAGTGGGGCACCGACACGGCCGTCTCCCAGCGGACCCCGTCCCGGGACCACTCGACGTGGAACCCCGCCGGCACCTCCTGCCAGTCGATGGCCAGGAGATCCACCCGCGCTACAGTTTCCTCGCGGCCCAGATCCACCGCGAGCCATTGCCCGGGTGCCTGACGATTCCCGATGCTCCAACCCGTCCCCGCGTCCCGGTCGACGAGATTCCGCACCTCATGCGCCCGGTGGCTCGCGGTGACCGTCCACCCGATCGGCGGGATAGGCATGAACCCGATCGGGCGGGTGGGGCTCGCCTCGATCACCACGAAGCCCCCGACCGGGGTCTCCTGCAACCCGAGTGACAGGCCACGCAGGCTGGCTCGGAGCTCCGGGAGGAGGTCCGGGGTGGTCACGATCGGTGGCGCCGGCTCGGCGTCCACGGCGTGCGCGTCCTGCACCACGGTTTCGGACCAGAGGTGGGCCGCCACCACGCGCAGGCCGCTCAGGTACGTGAACTCGAAGGACGCGATGCCACCGTCCATGGCCCAGTACACGTGCCGGATGCCACGCGCCGTGAGCCAGTCGGTCAGCGGACCCACCGCCTCGTGAAGAGGCGCCCACCGGGACGTCACCCGGGGGCCGCGCCCGAGCGTAACCATCCAGTTGGCCCAGAGGTGGAAAACCAGAAGCCCAGCGAGCGCGCTCCCGCCCAGCCATCGCCGCCGGCACCAGACCCACCAGAGACACTCGCCGGTCCAGATCGGCAGAACGCTGTAGAGCGGCATGAGGTAGATGGCGCCGATGGTCCGCTTGGTCAGCAGGACGAGTCCGACGTTGGCCGCCGCCACACCCCAGAGAAGACCGAGCCCGTGGCCCGGTTGCCCGCCCGCGCCGGCGAACCACCGCAGCTCGCCTCGGTCTCGCACGACCGCCCGGACGAGGGCAAGCGCCCCCAGCGCCATCACCGCAACCTGAGTCGGACGCGGCGGGACGAATCCGTCCATTCCTGCCGCCCCGTGCAGCTGGAGCGCGATATCGCCGAAGAGCTGCGCACTGCGGCCGGCGAGCGATTCGGCGGGTAGCGAGCCCGACTGGTGAAGCATCAGTCGCGCCGTGGGGTAGTAGAGCACCTCGTAGATCCAGTCCGGCAGTCCGCCCAAGATGACGCCCAGCGGGAACAGCCAGAAGCGCGCCCGCCGGACCAGCCCGGTCCGGAGGGCGAGGATCCCGAACGGGGCCCAGTAGATCACCCCGAGCGGGTAGGTCCACCAGCCGATCCCGGCGAGAAGGCCCAGAACCAGCAATGGACCGGCCGGCCCGGCACGGCGGAAGAAGACCGTGTGCGTGCCCAGGAGGATGAGGTTCCCGATGAGCACCGTCAGCGGCGGGTTCAGGGTCCCGCTGATCGCCCAGTACGCGAGAAGGAGGGGGGGCACGGCCAGGACGGCCAACGCAAACAGCGCCGCACCCGGCGGCAGGACCCGCCGCGCGACGAGGAAGCCGGTCCACACGACCGCGAGGCCCACGGCGTAGCTGAAGAGGTCGAGGGCGGTCGTCGAGAGACCCGCCAGGGCGAACCACGCAGCCATCGGATACGCCGCGGTGGCCCCGACGTACTCGACGCCGACGTGATGAACGGGGAAGGTCCCGCCAAGGACCTGCGTCGCGGGGATCGCGACGTTCGTCTCATCCGAGTGCGCCCACGAGATGACGCCCCAGAACCGGAGCGCGCGGACTCCGGCGGCGAGGACCAGCAACAGGACGACGGCCGGCCACTCCCGAGTCCACGCCCCGGCGGCCGGCGCGCCAGCTGGACGACCGCTCCGGGTCACGCGGCCACTATAGAACGGGTCGCCGCAAGTTCAACGGAACGCGCGCCGCCTGCTATATAATGCCCGGCGGTGGGACACAACCCCTCCACGCGCCTGTCCGTCGTCGTCCCCGTCTACAACGAGCGTCTCACGCTCCCCGAGATCCTGGAGCGCGTCCAGGCGGTCACCATCCCCAAGGAGATCGTCATCGTCGACGATTGCTCCACGGACGGCACGCGGGATTACCTCCGCCGGCTCGAGGCCGAGCTCGCGGAGGCGCGGCGCCTCGGGACCGCCGACGAGAAGAACGAGATCCGGATCTACTACCAGGAGCCCAACCAGGGGAAGGGCGCCGCCCTCCGGCGCGGCTTCGCGGAGGCGACCGGGGACATCGTGCTGGTCCAGGACGCGGATCTCGAGTACGACCCCCGCGACTATCCGAAGCTCCTGGCGCCGATCCTCGAGGGCAAGGCGGACGTCGTCTACGGCTCGCGCTTCACGGGCACCCCCCGCCGCGTCCTGTACTTCTGGCATCACATCGCGAACAAGCTCCTCACCCTCTTCTCCAACATGGTCACGAACCTGAATCTCACGGACATGGAGACGGGCTACAAGGTCTTCCGCGCCGACATCATCAAGAGCATCCCCATCCGGTCGAGCCGCTTCGGCGTGGAGCCGGAGCTCACCGCCAAGCTTGCCAAGGTGCACGCCCGGATCTACGAGGTGCCGATCTCGTACGCCGGGCGAGCCTACTGGGAAGGCAAGAAGATCCGCTGGACGGATGGGATCGTGGCCCTCTGGACGATCCTTCGCTACGCGTTCGTCGACGACCAGGAGAACGCGGATCCCGGCTACAAGACCCTCCTGCGTCTGGCCAGGGCCGAGCGGTACAACCAATGGATGCTCCAGCAGCTGGCTCCCTGGCTGGGGCAGCGCGTCCTCGAGGTCGGCTCCGGGATCGGGAGCTTCACGCGCTACCTGATGGGGCGCGACCTCATCGTGGCGACCGAGCTCAATCCGCGCTACCTGCGCATTCTCGGGAACACCTTCGAGCGGCACACGCGCGTGGAGGTGATGCCGCTCGACCTCACGGACTTCGATCCGGCGCCCCTCGCCGCGCGGAGCCTGGACACGATCCTCTGCCTGAACGTCCTCGAGCACGTCGAGAACGATCGCGAAGCGCTCCGCCGCCTGCACGCGTCGCTGGCGCCGGGAGGACGCCTCCTGCTCGTGGTCCCGGCCCACCAGCGGCTTTACGGGGCGATCGACCGCGCGATCGACCACCACCGCCGGTACGAGCGGCCAGGGCTCATCGCGAAGCTCGAGGAAGCCGGCTTCCACGTCGAGTCCATGCAATTCTTCAACCGCATGGGCGTCGTCGGCTGGTACCTGAACAGCGTGATCCTGCGACGCACCCGGGTTCCGAGCCTCCAGCTCCACCTCCAGAACCTCCTGGTCCCGCTCCTCCGGGCCGAGGCGGCCCTCCCCCTGCCATTCGGGCTGTCCCTCGTCGCCGTGGCCCGCCGGGCCTGAGCCGGTCCGGGGCGGGCTGAGGTCCCCGGGCCGGGGCCCGTCAGTTGCCCGCCCTATGAAGCGGGGGTATACTCCCCCGGTTGTGACGCGCTCGGAGGCCCAGGCACCGGGGGGCTCGCGCCGGCGTCCCCCGGGGGGGCGTCCCGGGGTGAAGGTCCACCTGCGTCCCGCGCGGTGAGCGATGCGTGGCAAGGTCTGGCTCGGCGTGGCTGTCAGTGCGGTGCTCCTGTGGGTGGCGGTCCGGGGGGTCAGCCTGGACGAGGTCCTCCAGCAGCTCCGCCAGGTGCGCCCCGTCTGGCTGGTCCCGGTGATCGTGTCGATCTTCCTCCGGTTCTGGCTGACCGCCGTCCGCTGGCAAGTGCTCCTCTGGCCGGTGAAGCGGGTCGGCATCCACCGCCTCTTCGCCATCACGATGATCGGCTTCATGGCCAACAACGTCCTCCCCGCCCGGCTGGGGGAGTTCGTGCGCGCCTACGCCCTCGGCCGATCGGAGGCGCTCCCGCCCTCCCTGCCGTTCGCGACGATCGTGATCGAGCGGATCTTCGACGGCTTCACGCTCCTGCTGTTCCTGGTGGGTGGGCTGTCGTTTCTCCAGCCGAGCCGGACACTCCTCTGGGCGGCCGCGCTGACGTGCGCGCTCTACCTGGGAATCCTCGGCGGCCTGGTCGCTCTCCGCACGGGGCGGGGACTCGGCCTCCTGATCTGGACGCTCGGGCGCTTGCCCGACCGGCTGGCCGCCCCGGCCCGGCGCCTGCTCGAGTCATTTCGCGCCGGACTCGACGTGCTGAGTGACATCCGCGCTCTCCTGCTCACGGCACTCCTGTCCGTCGTGATCTGGGTCGTCAACGCCGCGGGCGTCGAGGCCATGCTCCGCGCCTTCACGCTCGACTTGCCGCCCTACGCCGCGTTCCTCCTGCTGGGGGTGATCGCGGTCGCCCTCGTGCTGCCGTCGGCGCCGGGGTACATCGGTCCGTTCCAGGCGGGGACGGTCCAGGGCCTTGCCCTGATGGGCGTCGCCCGCGAGACGGCACTCTCGCTCTCGATCGTCTACCACCTGGCGAACTACATCCCGATCACCCTCGTGGGCCTCGCGTATCTGAGCGCCCTCAATCTCACCCTGGGCGAGCTCCGGGCGGCCGGCGGCAAGAGCGCATGAGCGGCCTCGCGTTCTCCGTCGTCATCCCCGTCTACAACGAGGAGGACAACGTTCGCCCCCTCCTTGTGAGCCTCCAGGACGTCATGGAGAGCCTGGGGCAGCCGTACGAGCTGATCGTCGTCGACGACGGATCGACGGACGCGACGCGCCCGCGCCTCCGCGACCTCACGGTCGAGCTGCGGGCGCTCCGCGTCGTGCAGCTTCGCTCGAATTTCGGCCAGACGGCCGCGCTGGCGGCCGGCTTCGACCTGGCCCGCGGCGCGCTCATCATCACCCTCGACGGGGACGGTCAGAACGACCCGGCGGACATCCCGAGGCTGGTCGACAAGCTCAAGGAGGGGTACGACGTCGTGAGCGGCTGGCGCCACGACCGGCAGGATCCCTTCTGGTCGCGCCGGCTCCCCTCACGGGTCGCCAACGCCCTGATCTCATGGATCACCGGGGTCCGCCTCCACGACTACGGGTGCGCCCTCAAGGTCTACCGCCGCGAGATCCTCCAGGACGTGGCCCTGTACGGGGAGATGCACCGCTTCCTGCCCGCCCTGTGCCGCTGGGTGGGCGCCACCGTCGGCGAGCTGCCGGTCGGCCACTGGCCGCGGCGCCGGGGGGTGTCGAAGTACGGCCTGGGGCGCATGGTACGTGTCTTGCTCGATCTCCTGACGGTCAAGTTCCTCATGAGCTACTGGACCCGCCCCATCCAGATCTTCGGACTCCTCGGCCTCGTGCTGGGGGGGCTGGGCATTGCGCTGGGCGCCGTGCTCTCGTACCAGAAGATCTTCCACGCGATGGCCCTGGCCAACCGCCCGCTCCTCCTGCTCGCCGTGCTCCTCGTCCTCGTCGGCTTCCAGTTCGTGTCGATCGGGCTCCTGGGCGAGATGCTCGTCCGCACCTATCACGAGTCCCAGCGGAAGCCTGTCTACACCGTCCGTGAGATCATTTCTGGAGGTACATCATGATCCGCCGCTCCCGTCTCGTCCGCGACGTCTGTCTTGCAATCGCCCTCCTCGCCGCCGCCGGCTGCGGGGGTGGCAAGAGCAGCTCGACGAGCTCCCCGTCGCAGGCTTCGTCCGACTTCGACTTCGGGAACAACGATTCCAAGAAGGCGACGGCGTTCGGTGACAGCATCACGTACGGCTTCCTCGACCAGCAGCGCCGGGGGTTCCGCCTCACCACCAGCAACAACTACCCGAACATCCTCCAGGGACGGCTCCAGAGCCTCGATCCCGCGTGGCGCGTGGTCAATCGCGGCGTGGGCGGGGAGCACTCGGGCGAAGGCGCCGCGCGGATGCCCTCCATTCTCCGGCTCGACAAGCCCGGCTTCGTCCTCATCCTGGAAGGCACCAACGACGCCCACCAGTGCATGGACAGCATCGCCCTCGTCCGCAACCTCCAGAGCATGGTGCAGGCCGCCCAGGCCAACAAGACGATCCCGATCATCGGCACCATCCCGCCGAGCTTCCGGAACAACCCCTGCGCCGACGACATCATCGCCGAGGTCAACATCAAGATCCGCGCCCTCGCGTCGGCCAGCCACATCGTGGTGGCGGAGATCTTCGACGGCATGAACCAGCGAGAGCTCTTCGGCATCTCCCCCGACCGGGATCCGATCCACCCGAACGAGCAAGGCTATCGGGTGATGGCGGACATCTGGTACAAGGCGATGCTGGAAGCGATCCCTGGCGGAGTCACCGCCGCCCTCCGCCGGCGGCACTGAGAGAGGACGGCAGGGAGCCGGCCGCCGTGCTCGAGCGGGTCGCCCTGGCCGAGATCCAGGCGGTTTTCGCCGTGACCGACGCCCTCGGCATCTCTCGCGAAGCG
>JBGQGN010000182.1:0-7425 GCA_041497395.1 Methylomirabilia bacterium | reverse complement strand
CGGTAGCCCAGTGAGCCCGCAGGCCGAAGGCCGTCGGATCAACTCGCGTGGAGCCAGGGTACCGTAGTGAGCGCGGCAGCCTCGTCAGCCTCGCCGAAGATCCGCGCGGAGCGAGTGGCGATCGGCGCCGCCGCGGCGCTGGCGGCGGGAAAGCTCGGGGTCGGGCTCGCGACGAACTCGATCGGCCTTCTTTCGGCCGCCGCCGATTCCCTGTTCGACGTCGCGATCTCCAGCTTCAACCTCCTGTCGATCCGGATCGCCGACTCTCCCGCCGACGAGGGGCACCCCTTCGGGCATGGCAAGGCGGAGAACCTGGCCGGGCTCCTGCAGACGGCGGTCATCGCGGTCATGGGCGGAGGGTTGCTGGTGGAGGCGGTCCGCCGGCTGCTCCGGGGCGCCCGGCCCGTGCACGCCGAGTGGGGCATCGCCGTCATGGTTGTGGCAACCGTGGTCAGCTGGCTGATCGCGCGGCACCTCCGCCGGGTGGGCCAGGAGACCGACTCGGTCGTCCTCATCGCCGACGCGCTGCACTACCAGACGGACGTCTGGACCAACGCCGGCGTGCTGGTTGGCCTCGCGCTCCTCTGGGTGACCGGCTCGGGGATCTTCGACGCCCTGATCGCAATCGCGGTGGCCTGCGTCATCCTGGGCTCGGCGTATCGGCTCCTCGTGCGCTCGATCAACGATCTGATGGACGCGGCCCTCCCGGAGGCCGAGCAGCGCGCGATCGAGGAGGTGATCCACCGCCACCGGTTCGTCGTCGACCATCGCAATCTGCGAACGCGGCGATCCGGCTCCCAGCGCCACGTGGACTTCACGATCGTGGCGTGCCGCCACCTGCCGCTCGGCGAAGCGCACGACCTCGTGGACCACATCGAGCAGGAGATCGCGGCCACGATCCCCGGCGCGCACGTCGTCGTGCACGCCGAGCCGACGGCCGACTGCGCCGAGTCGGGCCGCTGCGTCCATCAGGCCCGCCATGCGGATCTCCTGGCCCATCAGCCCGAATCCTAGGGGACAGACGGCTCCCTCGTCGGGCCGCGCGCGCCGCCGGAGCGCTTGGTCAGGTGCGCTCCCGGGGGCCGCGAAGCTTGTGTCGGCCCATGCTCCGTGATACAACCCGGAGCGATGACGGCTCCCGACGACACTCGCTACGATTACCCGAGGATCGCGCGCGCCCTCATCCTGGGTGACCGCGACACCGTCGGCCAGATGACCCGCGCGGGGCTCGATGCCGGACTCGACCCGAAGCAGATCATCTTCAAGGGGCTGATCCCGGGAATGGACGTGGTCGGGGAGAAGTTTCGCCGCAACGAGTACTACGTGCCGCAGGTGCTGCTCTCGGCGCGGGCGATGTACGCCGGCCTCGACCTTCTCAAGCCGCTCCTGACCGCGGCCTCGACGAATGAGTATCTCGGCACGGTCGTGATCGGCACGGCGCAGGGCGACCTCCACGACATCGGCAAGAACCTGGTCGCCATGATGCTGGAAGGCGCGGGCTTCAAGGTGGTGAATCTCGGCCGCGACGTCTCCCCGGAGAAGTTCTGCGCCGCCGTCGAGGAGCACGGCGCCACCATCGTCGGCATCTCGGCCCTCATGACCACGACGATGCCCGGGATGAAGCGCACGCTCGACGCCCTCGCGCGCGCGGGGCTCAGAGACCGCGTGAAGGTCATGGTCGGCGGAGCGCCGGTCAGCCCGGCCTTCGCCGCGGAGATCGGCGCCGACGGCCACGCCAGAGACGCGACGCTCGCCGTGGTGCGGGCCAAGGAGCTGTCGACCGCCCCGGTGGCGGCGTCCGGCTAGCGTGGAGACGCGGGGGATGAGCGCGACCCGGGGCCGGGAGTGGCTCGCGCGCGTGCGGGCCGGCGAGCTGCTCGTCTTCGACGGGGGCTACGGCACGATGCTGTTCGCGGCCGGTCTCGCGAACGGCGCCTGCCCCGAGCTCTGGAACGACACGCATGCCGATGTCGTCCGGGACATCCACCGGGGCTACTTCGACGCCGGCTCGGACCTCGTCGAGACCAACACGTTCGGCGCCTCCCGCCTCAAGCTGAACGAGTACGGGCTGGGCGACCGGACTCGCGAGCTCAACGAGCGGGGCGCGCGGCTGGTGCGCGCGGCGGCGCCCGCCCACGGCTACGTGGCGGGGTCGGTCGGCCCGACCAGCCGCCTCCCGGCCGAGTACGAGCCCCTGGGTGACACGACGGACGAGGAGTACCTCGAGACGTTCCGCGAGCAGGCCGAGGCCCTGGCGGAGGGCGGCGTCGACCTCTTCGCCGTGGAGACCATGATGTTCCCGCAGGAGGCCGTCGCGGCGGTGCGCGCCTGCAGGACGACCGGGCTGCCCGTCATGGCGACGATGTTCTTCCAGTACGAGGAGCTCCACGATCGCGACCGGACCATGTGGGGCGAGAGCCCCGCCGAGGTCGCGAAGAACCTCCTCGCCGCCGGGGCCGACGTGGTGGGGATGAACTGCGGCCGCGGACCTGACCGGGCCATTGCCATCGTCCGCGAGATGCGCGCCGTGACCGACGCGCCGCTGGTCGCCTATCCGAACGCGGGCCTCCCGATCACGACCGGCGACCAGGTCACCTACGAGCTGGACCCCGAGGCGATGGCTCGCGAGTACCCGGCGCTCCTCGACGCGGGTGCCACCGTGGTCGGCGGTTGCTGCGGGTCGACGCCCGAGCACATCCGCCTCATCGCCCAGGTCGTTCGTAGCCGTCCGCGATAGCCGCTCCGTCTCTCGCCACCACCGTGGACTGGCCGGCGTTCGACCGCGCGCTCCGGACACGGCGGCGCCAGATCCTCGAGCGCTTCACCGAGTGTCTGCGGGTCGACACGGTCAGCCAGCAGCCGGAGCGCGTCCGCGCCGGCGCGGCCTGGCTGGCCGGCGCCATGCACGCGCGCGGATTCGAGGCGCGCGTGCTCGAGACGTCCGGGAACCCCGTCGTGCTCGGCACCCGGCTGGTGCCAGGGGCGACCCGGACCCTCCTGATCTACTGCCACTTCGACACGAAACCCGCCCCGCCTGTGGGCTGGCTCCAGCCCTCGCCGTTCGAGCCGGTCCTCCGCGCCGGCCTTGCCGAGGAAGGCGCTCCGATCGTGGCGGCGGGCGAGGTTCCCGCCGACGCGCTCCCCGCGCACCGGCTGTACGCGCGCGGGGCGTCCGACGACAAGGGCCCGATCTGGGCGCACCTCGAGGCCCTCGCGCTGATGGATGCCCTCGGCATCGCCCCGCGGGTCAACCTGACGCTCGTCCTCGAGGGAGAGGAGGAGGTCGGGAGCCCGGGCTTCGGCGGCTTCGTTGCGGCCCACCGCGAGCTCCTCGCCGCGGACCTGGTCCTCGTGACGGACGGGCCCAAGGACGCGAGCGAGCGGCCCACGGTCGTGTTCGGAGCCCGGGGGATTCTCGCCCTCACGCTCGAGCTCGAGGCGGCTCGCCGCGATGTCCACTCCGGGAACTTCAGCGTGCCGAACCCGGCGCCGCATCCCGCTGGATCGGCCGGCCCTCGAGCGAGAGCTGGGCGTGCGCCTCGCGGGGGACTACCTGGAGCGTCTGATGTTCCGGCCGACGCTCACGATCCGGGGCCTCCAGGCCGGGTTCGTCGGCGCCGAGGCGAACACGATCATCCCCCACCGGGCGACGGTCGCCATGGATCTCCGGCTCGTGAAGAACCAGCGGGTCGACGCCGTGTACCGGCGGGTCGTCGAGCACATCCGGGCGCAGGGCTTCACGGTCATCGAGTCGGCGGACGCGCCGCTGCCGGACGACCTCAGGGGCCGGGCGGTCCGGGTCGTCGAGCGCCACGGCTACGACCCCGCGAAGACGCCGGCCGACCTGCCGATCTCCCGCCGCGTCGTGGAGATCGTCGAGCGGGCCCACGATGACCAGGCGGCGGTCGTCGTGCCGACCGCGGGCGGCAGCGTGCCGCTCTGGGCGTTCACGGACCTGCTCGGGCTGCCCACGATCGTCGTGCCCTACGCGAACGCCAACAACCGGCAGCACAGCCCGAACGAGCACATCCGGCTGGACCACCTCTATCAGGGCATCCGCACGACGGCCCGGCTCCTCGTGGAGCTGGGGAAGTAGAGGTCGCGCAGGCCGATCCGGCGGCGGGCCCGCGCAGGGCTCGCCGCCCCTGGCGGAGGGGAGTGGCCGCGGCTCAGTCGGCGTCGAGGATCCAGAGGGTGGCGCTGGTCTGGGCGCCGAGCGCGCCGCCTCCGTCCGCGAGATCGAGGACGAGCTTGACCGAGCGTGGACCCTGAGCGCTCGCGCGGGGCACGACGGGGATGGTGAGCGCCTGGCTCATCTGCTTCTCGCCAAACGGCAGTAGCCAGCCGCTGGTGGGCCCCGTGAAATCGAGACCGGCGGTGGCGGTGCCGCCGACGATCGTCCAATGGGCCCTGACCCCACTGGCATCCCCGCCCGTCCGGGTGACGAGGACGCTGGCCAGTTCTTGGGACTCGCTCACGCTGCTGGTCGGAGCGGCGAACTGGACCGTCCCGGCGACGTCGTTCTCGGCGATCTGAACCGTGGCGGTATTCGGGGTTCCGAGCGTGGCACCCGACACGTTGTCGAGGACGAGGCCGATGGTTTCCGTGCCGTCGACGATCGGGTCCGGGCAGAGCGGAATCGTCACGGTCTTGCTCGTCTCCCCGGGGTTGAACGTGACGGGCAGGGTGACGATCGTGAAGTCGATGTCGGGGCCGCAGGGCCCCGCGCCCCCTTCGGCGTTGCCTGAGCCCGTGGTCTTGACGTTCATGGTGACGGTGCTGTTGGTCGCGCCGCCGCGCATGACCGTCACGCCGGCACCGGTGCCGCTCTCGCTCACGGTGTAGGTCGCGCTCGAGAAGCGAACGCTCGGCTCGTTGTCGTTGATGCCGAGCGTCGCGACGCTTGGGCTGCCGAGTGTCGCGCCACCCGTGGGCGCGCCCAGCGTGACGATCACGGTCTTCAGGCCATCGATGGCCGCGTCGTCGAGGATGGTGATCGGAAGGGAGGCGTTCGTCTGGCTCTGACCGAACTGGAGCACCCCGCTCGTCGGCCCGCTGTAGTCCGTGTTCAGGATTGCCGTCCCGCCGATGCTCCAGGGCACCTCGACGTTGCCGGCCGAGCCGTTCGTCCGGAGGACCGTCAGGGTGGCCTTCGAGGTTCCCTCGGTGACGGCGTAGTTGGCGCCGCTGAACCGCAGCGCGCCACCGGCGTCGTTCTCCAGGATCTGCAGGATCGCGGTGCTCTGGGCGCCCGGCGTCGCCGGCAGGCTCACGCTGACGAGCCTGAGCGTGAGCGTCTCGGGGTTCGGGGTCTCGACCACGCTGTCGCCGCAGAGCTGGACGGTGAACGTCCGGCTGGTCTCGCCCGGGTTGAAGGTGAGTGACCCGTCGAGGATCGGCCGGTAGTCCGCCCCCGCCGAGCAGGCGCCCGGGGTCGGCGTCGGGGTGGCGGTGTCGGCGGGATCCCCCGTGGCGAAGTGCACGGTGGTGGCCTTGGCCTTCCCGCCCGTTCTCGTGAGCGTGATGGTGGCGGATCCACTGCTCTCGCTGGCCGTGAAGGTCGCCCCGGCGAACTGGACCGTGCCCTCGTCGACCAGCGTCACCGTGGCGAGGTTCGGGGTGCCCAGGGCGAGTCCACCGGTCAAGGGAGGCTTCAGGGTCACCGTGAGCGTGGAGTTGCCGTTCAGGCTCGAGTTGGGCGCCAGCGGGATCGGCAGCGACTGGCTCGACTTCCCGGCGAGGAAGCTGACCGTGCCGGTCAGCGACCCGTTCACCGTGGCCGTGTCGCCCGAGATCTGATAGTCCACGGCGGCCGGGCCACCGGTCGATCCGGTGCGTGTGACGTTCAGCGTGACGGACGAGGCGAATTCCTGGGCGGTGGCCGTCGCCTGGCTGAACTGGACCGTGCCGGTGCGGTCGTTGTCGACGATCGTCACCGTGGCGACGCCGGGGCTTCCCACGGCGGCCCCGCCCTGGGCGTTCTGGAGCGTCACGGTGAACGTCTCGTTCGGCTCGACCTCGCCGTCGGGGACCATGGGGATCTCGAGCGTTTGTGACATCACGTTCGCGCCGAACTCGAGCGTGCCCGTGAGGCTTCCGCTTGGGGCGGGGCCATTGAAGTCGGCGCCCACGGCCGGCGGTGCGGCTGCGGTGCCGCCCGCGATCACGTAGTCGACCTTCACGTTTCCGGCGCTCCCGCCCGACCGGTTGACGGTAAGGACGACCTTGGCCGACCCCTCGTTGACCGAGTACGCGGTGGAGCTCCACTTGAGCACGCCGCCCGCGTCCACGTTGTTGATGGTGAGGTCGGCGGCTGAGCGCGGCCCGAGGTGGGCGACCCCGCCCGGCTGCGGGGCGGAGAGGGCCAGACCGACGACCTTCGGGGCCGTCTCGACGAGCCCGTCCTTGCAGAGCTGGACCGTGAAGCTCTTGCTCATGTCCCCGGTCGCGAAGTTGAGCGTCCCGCTCACGGGCCGGTAGTCCGCCCCGGGGGTGCAGCTGCTCGGCAATGCCGATGCGGTCGCCGCCACGCCGCTCCCGGGCGACCCGGCCGCGAAGGCGACGCTCACCGCCCCGCCCGGCCCCGTCCGGACCACCGGGATCGTGATCGACGTGCTGCCCTCGCTGGCGGTGTACCTGGGCTGGCTGAACTGGAGGCCGATCTCGTCGTCGGTGATCGTCAGCGTCGCGGTCTTCTGCGCCCCCAGGGTGGCGCCGCCCGTGGGGTTGCTCAGCTGGACTTCTACGGTTCGGGAGCCCTGCGCCCCCGGCGGGTTGCGGAGCGGCAGCGCGATCGTCTGGCTGAGGATGTCCGCCGGGAAGTTGAGCGTCCCGCTCGTCGGGCCGTCGTAGTCCGTGTTCAGGACGGCGGTGGTGCCTGCGGTGACGACGGCCCAGTTGACGCTCACCCCGCTGGCCTTCTGGCTTCGCGTGACCGTGAGGACCGCCGGCCCCGGGGCCGCGGCCTCGCTGACGCTGACGGTGGCCGGGCTGAACTGGAGCACGCCGCCGCTGTCGTTGTCGGCGATCGTCAGGGTGGCGGTGCTCTTCGAGCCTAGCGCGGCGAATCCGGCCGGCTGCGGGTTGGAGAGAGTGAGCTCGACCGTCCGCGAGCCATCGGCCAGCGTGTCGCCCTGGCGGAACAGGGTTAGCGGGATCGGCACACTCATGATGCCAACCGCGAACGTCAGCGTTCCCGTTACGAGGTTGCCCGGCTCGACGTGGGCGCCGCCCGGCACCGCGGTGCCGGCGATGGCCCACGTGACCGTCGCCTCGGCCCCACCGCCCGTGCGCTGGACGGGCACGCTGAAGCTCCCGCTGGCCTCGCTGGTCGAGTAGGCCGTCTGGCTGAACTGGAGGATCCCGGCGCTGTCGTTGTCGACGATCGTCAGCACGGCGGTGGGCTGGGTGCCCAGCACTCCCCCG
>JBGQGN010000181.1:0-7458 GCA_041497395.1 Methylomirabilia bacterium | reverse complement strand
GGAAGCGCAGGAGGGGATCGAGCGCACGCGACACGGGAATCATCCAGCCGTCCCAGACGGCGATGTCGCGGGTCGTCGGGAGCCGGCGGTGCAGCAGGAGGCGGTTCGTCGCGGAGGCGATGAGGCCCACGCTGTCCAGGTAGCGCAGGATGTCCGGTCTGAGCTCCGGGGGGGCGATGGCCGCCAGGGACCCCCGCGTGTAGCGCCGGTGATGGCCGATGGCGGCGTCGAACGGAGAGTAGAGCCACTGATGGGCCGGCGCCAGCACCGCCAGCGCTCCGCGGGGGCGCAGACGGCGGGCGGCCGCCGCAAGCTCCTGAGCGTCCCGAAGAATGTGTTCGACCACGTCGATGTAGAGGATGGCGTCGAACTGCTCCGCGACGGGGAGATCCCCGAGCGCGCCGACCACCACCTGACAGTACGGGGGCAGCCGGCCCGCGGCGACATCTTGCCGCAAGCGCTTGGCCAGCGATTCGTCGGGCTCGAGGCAGAGCCACCGTTGCTGACGCCCGTCGGCTAGAGCCGCGGTCGTCGCTCCCATGCCGGCGCCTACCTCGAGGACGTCGCCGACGAGGTAGGGGTGGAGAACCGCCGCGAGGTAGGCTTTCCAACGCCGCGCCCGAGCGAAGAGCTCGAGCTCGCCGCCCGGATAGCGCTCCGTCACTTCCGCCTCAGGGGAAGAGGGCCTCTTCGCCCGCCACGAAGTCGGGGAAGTTCCGATGCGGGACGATGGTGGAGTAGCTTCGGCTGTTGAGCGTGATGAACACGAATACCAGGGACAGCAGGATGGTCTGCAGCAGGATGGCCGCGAGGACAGCCACGACGAACGAGGCCCAGCCGGGTATCGCGAGCGTCGTGAAGACGCGGATCACGATGACGGTCAGGATGCCGATTGCCGACACCAGCGTCGCCCCGATTGTCGCGAGGAGCGCCCGGACGCCGATGACGTCGCCGTGCACCGCGAGGGCGCCGAGCCCGTGGAGAACCAGCGTGGTCAGGCGCATCTGGGAGCGTCCGGCGAGTCGCGTCCCGCGCTCCAGGGGGACCATGGTCACCGGCAGGCGGGTCTTGACCACGGTCGACGGATAGTGGTTCCAGAGCTCGGGCAGGCAGACCAGGCGCGGAAGCAGCTGACGCGAGACGACGCTGAAGTTGCCGAACGAGATGCCAGCGCCGGTGAGGAGCCGGTGGGTCACGCGGTACAGGCGGTAGAAGAATCGAAAGACGATCCCCTCCGACCGCCGGGCACGCTGCGCGAAGACGATCGTCGAAGGCGCGAGATGCTGGGCCTCTAGCATGCGGGGCACGTGCTCGGGAATGTCTTCGCCGTCCGCGTCCATGACCACGACCGCGTGGCCTCCGCGATGGGCGTTGACGTAGGCCAGCCCGATCGCGATCGCCCGCTGGTGGCCGAGGTTGCGCGTCAGTCGGAGCGCGGTGATGTCCTGGATGGCTCGGTACCGCGCGTGGCCGAACGCCTGCCGGTCGGGCGCCTCACTGGACCCGTCGTCGACCAGGATGACCTCGACGGGCGTGCCGGTGCCCGCCAGCGCGGCGTCGAGCCGCTCCAGCACGATGGGGACCACTTGCCAGTCGTTGTAGACCGGCATGAGGACCAGGATCGCGTCGGGGCGGGTCCCGCAGGTCATGGACGCGCTCCGGGAGGCGAAGGCTGCGCGGGCACGCCCGCGGGCTCGCCGTCGGCCCGGGGCAGCATGAACTCGAAGTAGTCCTGACTGTAGATAGTCGCGAAGTGCTCGTCGATGTACTGGGCGAGCGGCGTCCGCCAGGGGCGCGCCGCTCGCTGTCGGCGCACCGCGCAGATTGGGCCCGTCATCCGAGTCAGCCGGTCGACGATGCCCTGCTGCGTGGCGTCGTCGAAGAGGAGCATCCACGCCGTGCCGTTCCGGCGCGTGGGAGGCTCCATTCGAGTGAAGAGGTAGAGGCTGTTGAATCCGGGCTGGGACACGAAGGTCGCGCAATGCTGGACCAGGCTGTTTGTGAGGCGATGGTAGAGGGCTGCCTGTGCGACGGGCACGCGGATCCGCTCCGCACCCGGCAGCCCAAGGGGCACCCCGGTCACATATTCGACGATGAACCGACGGGTGGTGATCGCGACCCCGCCCAGCGCACCGGCCATCAGGGTTGCCCCCAGCATGGTCTGCGCGAGGCGGATCCGCCGCTGGTCCCAGCCGCGCTTCGCGGCCAGGGCGCTTGCCGTCGACCGCCAGCCGTCGCTGACGAGCAGGGCGCCGACCGGAGCCCCGAGAAATGCGCCGAAGGCGACCTGGCTGCCGCCTACGGGGAACGCGTGAAGGGTCTGGAGCGCGGCCGTCGCCACCAGAAGGTGTCGCCCGACGACGGAACCGGGCGCGTCCGACGGCCCCGTGAGGGCAAGCCAGAACGCCGGCGGACCGATCGCCAGGGGATTGAGCCATTGGCCGTCCGCCGCGGCCAGCCAGATCGCGACCCCGATCACGACGGATGTCGGTCCGCGCAGCCCGGCCACAACGCGGGACGCGGGTGAGCCACCCGGTCCCCTGAAAGCGGCGACCAGCGCGAGCGTCAGCCACAGTGCGGCGTACGGGATCGCCCATGGCCCGAACTGGGGCGGCTCGAGGAAGCCGACGGGATGTCGAGCCGGCGCCAGGACGATTCCATCCAAGAGGCCGTGCCACGACGTCCCGCGCCAGAGCTCCCATGCGCCAGACAGGGAAAGGCTTCCCAGAAAGGCGACTCCCAGCGCCGCCATGGCGGGTCGGGCATCCGAGGATGCGCCGTCGCGCCCCATGCCGGCGAGCGCGATCCCGAGCGTCGACGCGATCATCACCGCGAGGTACGCACGGACATCCGGGTGAGCCGCCGACGGTCCGAGCAGCGCTGGCGAGACGAGGAGAAACGCCATGGCCGCGATCGCGCGGCCGGTCCTGTAGAGAGGAGTTCTCGGCATCGCGCCGAGCAGGGCAAAGACGGTGGAGACGGCGGCGAAAGCGCCCACGTTGATCTTCGTGAGCACCGCCGTTCCCAGGAGGATTCCGACGATCGCACCCGCCGCCGGACCGCACCAGCTGGGCACCGTCACGAACGATCCGGCGAGCACCGCCCCCGCGACCAGCAGGGCCAGCGGCCCGCCGGGGTGAAGCGGCTCGTCCCGCAACGGCACGAGCGCCAGGAGGACGACGATCTGCGTGCACGCCGTGATGACGACGTTCCGGGTCAGACGGTACGTCAACGTTGCGCACACGGCGGCAACCGCGAGCCACAGAACCAGGACGACCGCGCGGCCGTGCTCGTGCGTGAAGTCTAGGGACAGCAGCCGGAAGAGGGTCGAGACGGCCTGATGGTAGGCCGGCCCGTACTGGGAGTAGACCTCGTCGTACAGCCGGCCGCCGCGCGCATATTCACGCAAGACGATCAGCATGTAGCCCTCGTCATCGTAGTCCTGAAAGCCGCTGAACATGGCGAGGAACGCCACGGGCGCCGCGATCGCGGTGGCCGCGGCGATGCCGATGGCCGGTGCGAGGAGCGCGGGCTTCGCTCGGGCCGCGGCCTTGTCCGCCGAGCGCGTGATGGACACTCGGCGGGATACTAGGCGGTGGTTCGCCGCGCTGTCAACTTCTGGGGCGACCGCGCGCCGGCCCCGGCCGCGTCCGATGATCTCTCGAACGCTGCCGGCCTACCACCCCATGGCGTAGCCGTTCCGGCGGGGATCGGCGCCGCCCATGAGCCAGCCGGTCGCCTGGTCGCGGATGATCGCCTGGACGCCTCCCACCCGCATGGACCAGGGGCCCATGACCTCGAGCCCGTAGCCGCGGGCGGCCAGGGCCCGGCGGGTCGCCTCGGGGACCCGCGACTCGATCCGGAGCTTGTCCGCCGGGAGCGGATCGATCGCCTCGTCCAGCCAGCGGAATCGAGGCGCTCCGATCGCGTCCTGGACGTTCAAGCCGAAGTCGATGAGATTAGCGAGCACCTGCACGGTCGTCACCAGGATGCCGTAGCTCCCCGGCGTGCCCACGGTCCCCCAGAGCTTTCCCCCGCGGAACAGCTGGACCGGTGCCACCGGCCACTCGTGGCGCTTGCCCGGCTGCACGACGTTCGGGTGGCCCGGGTCGGTGCTCGTCCAGTGGAGCGCGTTGTTGAGACAGATCCCGGTGCCGGGGACGACGATCCCGCTCCCGAAGCCGTTGCCGAGGCTCTGGGTGACGTTGACGGCGAGACCGCTCGAGTCCATCGCGGCCAGGTGGGTCGTGGATGCTCCGCCGCCCGCGTCACTCCCGCCCACCACCGCGACGGGCCGGCGCGGCGCGTCGAGCCGTGCCCGCATCTCGGCGCGGAGAGCCTCCGTACGTGCGGCGCTCATCAGGCGCTCGACGGGCACGGCCCCGACGTCGGGGTCGCCGATATGGCGATGCGTGTCGAGGCGCGCGGCCCGCGCGGCCTCGGCGATGACGGCGAGATGGTCCGGTCCGAGGTGCTCGAGCGCGCCTACGTTCCAGCCGCCCATGCCATTGAGCGTCTGGATGACCTGAAGAGCGCTCGACGGCGGCGCCGGCGCGAACACCTCCACGTCCCGGTAGGTCGTCGTGAGCGGGTCATCCCACCCGAGCCGCTCCGGGTATGCCTCGAGGTCGTGCCGGGTCATGACACCGCCCAGCGCCGCCACGATTCCGTCGCCGAAGGGTCCGCCATAGACGGTCTGGATGCCCTCGCGGCCGATCCGCCGGAACGTGGCGGCGAGGTTCGGCTGGGCGAGCGGTGCGCCGACGGCCGGTGTGCGACCGCCGTGGAGATAGGTGCGGACGGCTTCCGCGTCCAGGTGGGTGAGATGCTCGTCGAACATCTGGCGGTCGAACGGGGTCAGCGGCGGCCCGGCGTCGGCCAGCTCGGCGGCGGGCTCGAGCACGTCGCCGAGCGGCAGCGTGCCGTGGTCGGCGAGAACCCGCGCCCACCCAGCGAGGTTGCCGGGGACGGCCACCGACAGCGGCCCACTCGTGTGGTTGGCGCCGTGGAGCCGCTCGCGGCTCGTGCCGGCCGGGGCGCGGCCCAGGAAGTTGAGCACCTGCGGCCGATGGCCGGGGCGGGTGAGCACGAGGACGCCGCACCCGGCGAGGCCGGACATGTAGGGCTCCGCGACGCCGATGGCGGCAGCCGCCGCGACCAGGGCGTCGACCGCGTTCCCGCCGCGGGCGAACATGCGGAGACCGGCGAGGGTGGCGAGCGGGTTCGCGGTCGCCACCATGCCGCGCCGCCCGAGGGCAACGGGCCGGAAGCTGAACCGCGTGGCGTAGGTCTCGTGGGGTGCGGGAGCGGCCTGGGGCGTCGTCATGCCTAGCGACCTTTCCACTGAGGGGTGCGCTTCTCGAGAAACGCGCGGACGCCCTCGTGGAAGTCCGCGCTGCCGTATGTCTCGGAGATCAGATCCTCGATGTCGGGAACGGGTCGAGCCGCCCGGATGCGGCGGAGGGCCTCCTTCGTCACGCGGAGCGTGATGGGGGCGTGGCTGGCGATCTCCTGGGCGAGCGCCCGGGCACGCGCGTCGATCGCCTCCGGCGCGACGATCTCGTGGACGAATCCCGCGGCGTGCGCCTCCTGGGCGCCGAGGAGCTTGGCGGTGAAGAGGAGCGCCGTGACCCGCGACGGCCCCAGGAGGTCGACGAGTCCCGCGTACGCCTCGGCGGACAGGCAGTTGCCCAGGGTGCGCGCGATGGGGGCGCCGAAACGGGCGTCGGGCGTGGCGATCCTGAGGTCGCACGCCGCGGCGATGCGCAAGCCGGCGCCGACCGCGAAGCCCTGGATCGCCGCGATGACGGGCTTCCGGACCTCCGCGAGGCGGCCGATGCGCCGGTCGCCGTCACGCTCGTAGGCGAGGCCGTTCGCCGCCCCGGAGAAGGCCTGGAACTGCCCGATGTCGGTGCCCGCGACGAACGCCTGGCCCCCCGCGCCTCGGAGCATCAGCACCCGGATCGAGTCGTCGGCGTCGACCTCCTCGCAGGCCCGGGTCAGGCCCTCGTACATGCCCCACGTGAGCGCGTTCCGGGCCGCCGGCCGGTTGAACGTGAGGGTCAGGACCGGCCCGTCCCGCGCGACCAGGATCTCTTCGGATATCACCGCGCCTCTCCCGATACGCCGCCGGTCAGCGGGCCGTCATGCCCCCGTCGATCACGAGCTCCGTGCCCGTCACGAAGCTCGCGTCGTCGGAGGCGAGGTAGAGGATCCCGGGAGCGATGTCCTCCGGCTCGGCGACGCGCCCGAGCGGCGTCAGCGCCACGCGCTCCTCCCGGACCCCGGGCCGCGCGTGAAGCTCCGCGGTCATGCCGGTCTCGACGAAGCCCGGGAATACCGCGTTGATCCGGATGCCCTCCGGCGCGTACTGGATGGCCGTCGCGCGCGTTAGCGCACGGGCCGCACCTTTCGACGCATGGTAGGAGGTGCCCGCGCGGCTGCCGACGAGCGCGTAGATGGACACGACGTTCACGATCGCGCCGCCGCCCGTCCGGCGCATCGCCGGGATCGCGTGCTTCGTGCCGAGCATGACGCTCGTCGCATTCGCGGCCATGATGAGATCCCAGTCGTCGAGGGCGACGTGCTCGGCGGTGACGCGGGCGGGAAGGCCTCCGCGGCCGGCGTTGTTGACGAGCACGTCGAGACGCCCGTACTCGCGGAGGCCGTGGTCGATCGCCGCGATCCAGTCGGCCTCGCGGGTGACGTCGAGGCGAAGGAATGTCGCCCGGCCTCCCGCGCGGGCGGTCTCCTCGGCGACGGCCCGGCCGCCCGTCTCGTCGATGTCCGCCACGAGCACCGCGGCGCCCTCGCGCCCGAACAGGCGGCACGTCGCCCGCCCGATTCCCGAGGCGCCCCCGGTGACGATGGCGACCTTGCCAGAGAGCCGCCCGCTCATGCGGAGCCGTCTCCGTACGGCTCGCCGTCGATTCCCACCGTGACCTCCGTCCGGGCGATGGCCGATTCCCGGAGCGGGGCCAGCGCCAGGAGCTCGGGGTCGGCCCGGTCTGCCTCGAACCCGGCGGCGCTGGCGAACGAGACGAGATGGATCTCGTGCGGGAGGACGGCGCCGCGCGCCGGACCAGTCGGCTGGATCACCCGATCGATCCGGCCGCCGTGGCGGCGCATGATGCGGGCCGCCTCCGTCTCGAAGCGGCGGAGCTCGGCCACCCGGCCCGGATGGACGAAGAGCTCCACGAGGAGCACGATCGCTCGGTCGTCGCCCGTCGTCGTCATCGTCTCTCCGCATCGGGCCCTGTCCCGCAGCGGGACGATCCGCACCTCGGGCCGCGAGACGACAGTCTGACCGAGGACGCGAGCTCCGACAAGCCCCACGCGCGGTGCGGATTCGGGCCAGTTGGTTCCCCGCATGCGCGTGGTACCCTCGGCGCGTGCGGGACTGGGCGCGCTGGTGCCGCCGGGCGCTGGTGGCCGCGGGTGTCGTGGCGCTCGTCATGG
>JBGQGN010000180.1:0-7511 GCA_041497395.1 Methylomirabilia bacterium | reverse complement strand
TACGTGACGTTCGCCGCCCCCGCGCTACCGACGAAGGTGAAGGTCACGGCGCCGTCCGTCGCCGCCGTCCAGATGTTCACCTCGTCGGGTCGGGCCGCGCCGCCGAGGAACACCCGGACAGGAAGGCTTCGCCACCGGACGGTCCGGCCGCCATTCTGCTGGGCGTTGAACTCGAAGAGCGGGGCGTTCTTCGTCGAGCCGGTGCCGTGGTCCTTGCCACACCCCAAGAGCCACAGGGCGCTCAGTGCAAGGACTCCGGCCACTCTCCAGCTGGGTCGTCGGGTCACGATGTCGCTCCGATCTCCTTGTGAATCGCGGTGGCGATCTCTCGGGCTGCAGCGTCGATTGTCGTCTGGTCGTCCCCCTCCACCATCACCCGGGCGAGGGGCTCGGTCCCCGAGTAGCGGAGGAGGAACCGGGCGCGTCCGTCGAGCTTCGCCTCCCAGCGCGCCAGGGCCTCCGCCACCCCACGAAGCTCGCCGAGCGGCGGCCTGGCTCGGACGCGGACGTTCAGCAGCACCTGGGGAAGCTTCTCGACCTGGGCCGCCAGCGCCGAGAGTCGCTGTCCCGCCTCGCGCACCGCCCGAAGAAGCTGGAGGGCGGTCAGGAGCCCGTCTCCCGTCCGCGCGTGGTCGAGGAAGATGACGTGGCCCGACTGCTCGCCGCCGAGGTTCGCCCCGAGCCGCCGCATCTCCTCCAGCACGTAGCGGTCGCCGACGGCGGTCCGGGCCATCTTGACCCCGAGCGCCGCCAGGGCCCGCTCGAGGCCGAGATTCGCCATCACCGTCGAGACCACGACCCCGCCCTTGAGGGCGCCGCGCACGCTGAGCGCCCGGGCGCAGATCGCGAGCACGTGGTCCCCGTCCCGGACGGCGCCTGACTCGTCGACGACGATGAGACGGTCGCCGTCGCCGTCGAACGCGAGACCGACTGCCCCGGGCGTCGCGCGGACACGCGCCTGGAGCGCCTCCGGGTGAAGCGCCCCCACGCCGCGGTTGATGTTCGTCCCGCTCGGTCGCGTGCCGAGCGTCGCCACGTCCGCCCCGAGCGAGTGAAAGAGGCGCGGCGCGACGCGGTACGTCGCCCCGTGAGCACAGTCGAGCACGAGCCTCACGCCCGTCAGATCGAAGCCCGCCGGCAGACTCGCCCGGAGCCCGTCGAGATAGCGGCGCTCGGCGCCCCGGACCGAGCGCACGCGCCCGATCCGGGCGCCGGTGGGCCTCGGCCCGTCCGGACCGGCCTCGAGTCGCGCCTCGATCTCGTCCTCCCAGGCATCCGGGAGCTTGTCACCCTCACCCGAGAAGAGCTTGACCCCGTTGTCCTCGAACGGGTTGTGGGACGCCGACAGCACCGCCCCACCCGCCGCCCCGAGTGCAGGAATGAGGAAGGCGATGGCCGGCGTCGGCAGGACGCCCGCCACGAGCGCGTCCACGCCCGCCGAAAGGATGCCCGCGACGAGCGCTTGCTCGAGGAGCGGCCCGGACACCCGGGTATCCCGGCCGATGAGGAGAACGGGCCGGCGCCGGCTCGGCCCGACGCGCTCGGCAAGGTCGGTCGCCGCGACCCGGCCCAGGCGGCACGTTTGCTCCGGGGTCAGCGGTCCTACGTTCGCCACCCCTCGAACCCCGTCGGTCCCGAAGAGCCGCCCCATGGCTACTGCCGCGTCTCCAGGGTCGCGCGCACCTCGCTGGGCGTGACCCGCACGACCCGGACTCCCGAGGGAGCCGACACGTTGTCCGCGTCGATGCGCGCGACGAAACGGCCCGGCCGGGCGCTCTTGAGACTCACCTCCGCCCGGAAGTCCGCCTCGTGGAGACGCCGCAGGACACTGTCGCGGCCTTCGACCCTGACGACGACCATCTCGACGCCGACCGAGACCACCTCGACGCCCGTGGGCCGGTCGACCAGGTCGAGCGGTACGGTGAACACGGCGTCCGTCCGCTCTTCGGTCGCCACGAAGACCCAGAGGGCAAGCGCGAACACCACCGCCACGAGCTTGAGCGGCCAGTTCCCGAGGACGAATGCCCGCAACCCGGTCACGCCTTGCTCCGGGCCGTGAAGCGGCGGACTCCGGCGAGCAGGGATCGGCTCCGGCCCGGCGCCTCACCCGCGTTGAGCAGCGCGGTCAGGCGCTCCTGCAGACGCTCCGGGTCGAGCCCGCGCTCGATGACGCCGTCCACCGCGAGGGAGATCACCCCGGTCTCCTCGGAGACCACGACGACGGCGGCGTCCGTCTCCTCGGAGAGTCCGACCGCGGCGCGGTGGCGCGTGCCAAGCGTGCGGGAGAGTCCGAGATTGCGGGAGAGCGGCAGGAAGCAGCCCGCCGCCGTGATCCGGTCTCCCTGGATGAGGGTGGCGCCGTCGTGGAGCGGCGACCCGGGCTGGAAGAGGCTCCCCAGGAGCTCGGCCGACACGACCGCCTCCATCGGCACCCCCAGCTCCGCGTAGGCCCGCAGCCCCACCTGCCGCTCGACGGCGATCAGGACTCCGATCCGCTTGATCGCCAGCGCGTCCACCGCCCGCACCACCTCCTCGAGGAGCTGGCGCCGCGCGGCCGATGCCTGCCCCGCCACGCGCTGGAGCAGCGGGTTACGCCCCGCCTGGGCCAGCGCCCGCCGCAGCTCCGGCTGGAAGAGGACGATGAGGGCCAGAACCCAGAACGCCCAGAAGTTCTCGAGCACGAACGACAGGCTCCGGAGGTCCGCTTGCCGCGAGGCGAGACGGGCGGCCATCAGGAGCCCGAGGCCGGCCAGCATCTGGATCGCGACCGTGCCCCGGAACACGAGGAGAACGCGGTAGAGCACGAAGGCCACGATGGCCACGTCCACCAGGTCGCGCACGCGGAACCCGGCCCACAGGTGGGACATGACCGGGCTAGTCCTCGGCTCTCATGAGCGGCTCATCCCGGCACGGCGTCGCGGATGGCTTCGGCCACCCGGACCGCCCGCCGCACGGCGGCGACGTCGTGGACCCGCACGATGTGCGCACCCGCCATCACGGCCATGACGCAGGCCGCCAGCGTCCCTTCGAGACGCTCTCCCGGCGGCAGGTGCCCGAGGAGCGCGCCGATGAAGCTCTTCCGTGACGGTCCGACCAGGATCGGTTTCCCGATCGGACGGAGTGCGTCGAGCCGCTTGAGCAGGGTGAGATTGTGCGACACCGTCTTGCCGAATCCGATGCCGGGGTCCACGCAGAGCGACTCGGGCGCCACGCCAGCCTTCTCCGCGGTGGCCACCGCGGTCTCGAGTCCGGCCCGCACCTCCGCCAGGAGATCGTCGTACCGCGGGTCGGCCTGCATGGTGCGAGGCGTCCCCCGCATGTGCATGACCGTGAGCCCGGCGCCGTGCGCGGCGCACACGCGTGCGAGCTCGGGTCCGCCGGCCAGGCCCGTGACGTCGTTCACCATGTGGGCCCCGAGGGCGAGCGCGGCCTCGGCGACTTCCGGCTTCGACGTGTCCACCGACACCGGGCAGGGCGAGTCGTGGAGGAGCTGCTCCAGCACCGGCAGGAGACGCGCGCGCTCCTCGTCGGCCGGCACTCCCGGCGACCCCGGCCGCGTCGACTCCGCCCCCACGTCGAGGAGGTCGGCCCCCTCGGCGGCGAGAGCCCGCGCCTGGCGCACGGCCGCGGCCGGGTCGAGGTAGCGGCCCCCGTCGGCAAACGAGTCGGGCGTCACGTTCACGATCCCCATGATCAGGGCTCGGGGCCGCTTCGCGTCCCACGCGAACTCGACCCCACGCATGCGGAGTCTCACGATCGAGACCGCGGCGAAGCCAGGCCAGCCGGAGCCGTCGTGGCGAGGGCCACGCGATCCGGCCGGACGCTACGCCGGGGCGCCTTCGAGCGCGCCGTGCGGCCCGACGGCGAGGACACGCGTGATCTCCTCGGCGTCGAGCGACTCGTGCTCCAGCAGCGCCTTGGCCAGGCGGTGGAGCCTTGCGATCTGCTCCTCGAGGATGGAGCGCGCCCGGGCCGCGCTGTCGAGGACGATCTGCTTGACCTCGGCGTCGATGAGGACCGCCGTCTCCTCGCTGTAGTCCTGGTGGCGGGCGAACTCCCGGCCCAGGAAGATGTGCTCCTCCCGCTTGCCGAAGGTCAGCGGGCCGAGCTTCTCGGACATGCCCCACTCGCAGACCATCTTGCGGGCCATCTCGGTCGCCTTCTCGAGGTCGTCTCCGGCGCCGGTGGTCTGCTGCCGGAGCACCATCTCCTCGGCCGCCCGGCCACCGAGCAGGATGGTGATGCGGTTTATGAGGTAGTCGCGCGAGTAGTTGTACTTGTCGTCCGCCGGGAGCTGCTGGGTCAGCCCCAGCGCGCGGCCGCGCGGGATGATCGTGACCTTGTGGACGGGATCGGCCCCGGGCAGCGTGTGCGCGACCAGCGTGTGCCCCGCCTCGTGGTAGGCGATCGTCCGCTTCTCTTCCTCGCTGATGATCATGCTCCGGCGCTCGACACCCATCAGGACCTTGTCCTTCGCGCTCTCGAAGTCGAACATCTCCACGACCTTCTTGGAGTGGCGCGCGGCGAGGAGCGCGGCCTCGTTGACGAGGTTCGCGAGGTCGGCGCCGGAGAAGCCGGGAGTGCCGCGAGCGAGGACCTTGAGGTCCACGTCCGGTCCGAGCGGGATGCGGCGGGCGTGGACGCGCAGGATCTCTTCCCGCCCCTTGACGTCGGGGCGCGGCACCACCACCTGACGGTCGAAGCGGCCGGGCCGGAGAAGCGCCGGATCGAGCACGTCGGGGCGGTTGGTCGCCGCGATCAGGATCACGCCCTCGTTCGTCTCGAAGCCGTCCATCTCGACGAGGAGCTGGTTGAGCGTCTGCTCGCGCTCGTCGTGACCGCCGCCGAGCCCCGCCCCGCGGTGGCGCCCGACCGCGTCGATCTCGTCCATGAAGATGATGCAGGGGGCGTGCTTCTTGCCCTGCTCGAAGAGGTCCCGCACGCGCGAGGCCCCGACGCCCACGAACATCTCGACGAAGTCGGAGCCCGAGATGGAGAAGAACGGGACGTTCGCCTCGCCGGCGATCGCCTTCGCGAGGAGGGTCTTGCCCGTGCCCGGGGGACCGACCAGCAACACGCCCTTGGGGATCTTCCCGCCGAGCTTCTGGAACCTCTGCGGGTCCTTGAGGAACTCGATGATCTCGCGGAGCTCCTCCTTGGCCTCGTCCACTCCCGCCACGTCGGAGAACGTGATCTTGTTGTGCTTCTCCGAGATCAGTCGCGCGCGCGCCTTGCCGAAGGAGAGGGCCTTCGCGCCACCTCCCTGCATCTGGCGCATGAAGAAGATCCACACGCCGATGAACAGGATCATGGGGAACCACGAGATCAGGAGCGACATGTACCAGGGGTTCTGGTCCACCGGCCGAACGCTGATCTTGACGTTCTTGTCCCGGAGCAGCTTGAGGAAGTCCTGGGACTCGACGACGTAGGTGCGGAATTCGCCCCCGTCCTTCAGCTTCCCCGTCACCAGGTTGCCCCGGATCGTGACGGACTGGACGAGCCCGGCATCGACGTTCCTCAGGAAGTCTGAGTAGTCCGGCGTGAAGGTGGGTTTCTCGGACAGGCCGCCGAACACGTTGAAGAGGAGGACGACGACGAGGCCGATGACCATCCACAGAGCAAGGTTCTTGTAGAACGGATTCATCCCCGGTCCGCCGCCCTCATTCCGGTCACGCCGAGTTTCGCTCGATAGGACGCAAACCTGCGCAACGCAAGCGGAGTATAGCACACGGCCGAAGCCCGACTCGGGGTCCGGCCTCGACTTCCACGCGGTCGGGGCGCCGGGCCGTCAGGGCTCAGGCCGGCCGGTATCGGAAGCGTCCAGGACACCCAGGTACGGCAGGTTCCGGTGGAGCCCGGCGAAGTCGAGCCCGTAGCCGACGACGAACTCGTCAGGAATCGTGAATCCGACGTAGTCGAGCGAGACGGGCACCTCGCGGCGGGCCGCCTTGTCGAGGAGCGTGCAGACGCGGAGGGTCGCGGGCTGCCGGGTCTCGAGGTTCCGGAGGAGGTAGGCCAGGGTCCGGCCCGTGTCCACGATGTCCTCGACGATGAGGACGTCGCGGCCCTCGATCGGCACCGAGAGATCCTTGGTCAGCTCGACGATCCCGGACGAGCGGGTCGAGGCCCCGTACGACGAGAGCGCGATGAAGTCACACTCGCAGGGTGCGTCGATCGCCCGCATCAGATCGGCCAGGAAGACCACCGCGCCCTTCAGCACCCCGACCAGCATCGGCGTCCGCCCAGCGTAGTCGCTCCGGATCTGCCGACCCAGCTGGCCGACGCGCGCAGTCAGGTCCTCGGCGGGAATGAGGACGCGCTGGATTCCCGGGGGCACGCGGCGCTACCGGGTGCGCGGCGTCACCAGGGGGTTGAGCCCCCGCTCGCTGCGGAGCTCGACGGCAACCCGCTCGGCGTCGCTCCGGGTCGGGTACGTACCGACCCGGACCCGGTACCGGGGCCGGCCGTCCTCGGTGATCGAGGGGAAGACGTACGCGTCGAAGCCCCGGGCCGCCAGCCGCGCCCGGAGCTCCTCGGCGAGGGGCCGGCTCCGGAAGGCGCTCACCTGCACCGTCCACGCCTCCGGCTCCGCGGTCGTGGTCGCCGCCGCGAGCTGGGTCGGCGCCGGCCGCACCGGGGCCGCCGCGGGGGCGCGCGCGGGACGCGCGGGCCGCGGGGGCGGCACGACCTCCGCGGCCTTCGGCGTGCGGCGCTCCGGCGCGGCTCGCGGGGCCTCCGGCGCGGGCCGCGGGACCTCCCGTGCGGCCCGGGGAGGCTCCGGCACGGCCCGGGCGGGCTCCTCCGCCGCGTCGGCCGCGGCGGAAGTCGTCGGCTCCTCCTTGGGAACCAGCCGCTCCTCGATCGTCGGCTTCCCGACCTTGGGCAGATCCTGCGTCGGCGCGGTCAGCGTCCGGTAGAAGGTGACCTTCTCCTCCGCCCGCGTGGCCGCGGTCTTGACCGGCGCCTCGCCCCCACGCAGTCCTTCCGGCTCCGGAAGCCGATGCTCGCGCGTCGCGTCCGCGCGGGCCGCGCCCTTGCCCCGGACCATCTCGCGCCCCACCACGATGCCGGCGGCGAAGACGAGGCTCGCGATCAGGCAGAAGACGGCCCCGAGGACGACGAGCTCACGCCGCCCGAAGCGGAACTCGTGGTGTGTACGGCCCAGCCGGCGGGTCGCCATCAAGCGGCGGGCCTCACATCGACTCCGGAGCGGAGATTCCCAGGAGCCCGAGCCCGTTCCGCAGAACCTGGGCGACCGCCCGCGCGAGCCCGAGTCGGGCGCGCGTCACCGCGGGCTCCTCGGGCCGAACGATCCGGAACGCGGGCGTGTGGGTGCCGAGGTGGTGGTAGGCGTGGAGCTGCGCCGCCAGGTCGTAGAGGTACACGGCGATGCGGTGCGGCTCGAAGGCGCGGGCGGCGCCGGCGACGATGTGGGGGCAGCGCAGCAGCGTCTTCACGAGGGCCAGCTCCTCGGGCGCCCCGAGCGGCAAGAGGTCGGCCTCGGCCCAGGC
>JBGQGN010000179.1:0-7536 GCA_041497395.1 Methylomirabilia bacterium | reverse complement strand
GGCCGCTCGAGGCGGCGATGGCGCTGTTCCAGAGCGTGCGAGCGTATACTGCCGAGCTGCTCGACCGGATGACTGAGGCCGACTGGGCGAAAGCGGGCATGCCGACGCCGACCGGCGAATACTCCACGGCACGCTGGCTGCGGACCTACGGGCCGCACGCCCATGAGCACGCCGAGCAGATCCGGACCAACCGAAGCTCCTTCCGGCGGAAGTAGCAGCAGTCTGGGCACCACCCTCCACCTTCGCCTCCTGAAGCCGAGGGCGTCCGGCCCCGTTTGCGGCCGCTTGGCAGCCGCTCCCCAGCCGAACGGGGCACGGGACGACCCCGTCGCCCCCCGGAGCGACTCTTCACCCCTGACTCACCCGATATCCCCCGGATCCTTGGCACTGGCGGCCGAAGTCGAGACAGTAGTATTGTTGAATATCCCAACACTGGAGGATTACCGTGGCGACCGTGAACTTCAGCGTGCCCGAGGACGTAAAGAGGATCTTCAACAAAGTCTTTGCCGGGGCGAATAAGAGTGCCGTCGTCGCGCAGCTCATGCGTCAGGCGGTCGAGGAACGCCGCCGCCAGGAGCGGCGACGGCGAGCAATCGAGCGATTGCTCCGGCTCCGACGAACGATAAGGCCAGTGGCCGAGGTCGCCATCCGAGCGGCACGGGTGAAGGGACGCCCGTGACGGAGGTCGTCCTCGACGCGAGTGTCATCGTGAAGTGGGCCTTCCCCGATCGGGCCCGGGAGGCCCACGCGGAGCGCGCTCTCGACCTGCTTCACGCGGTCCATGCCGGCCGGCTGTCCGTCGTGGAACCCCCACACTGGCTGGCCGAGGTGGCGGCCGTGGTCACCCGCCTCGCCCCTGACCGCGCTGCCGACGTCGTAGCGCTGATGCATGCGATGGAGTTCCCTGTCCTGGACGAGTTGGAAGTCTATCTCGAGGCTGCCCGTTTATCCGCCGAGTCCGGTCAACACGTGTTCGATACCCTGTATCACGCCGTGGCCCTCCGCCGGCGGGGCGCCTCGCTCGTGACGGCGGACGAGCGGTACTACCGGAACGCGCGGCGCGCTGGGAGGATGGTGCTCCTGCAGGACTTTGTCGTGCCGACGGGATGAGTCATTGGCTCGATTCGAATTAGCCGGCGACGAGAACTCAGTGCCAAGGCCCTATTGTGAGCTCGGCGACAGCGGCGGTATCGGCTGGGCGCTCATCGACCTCGGAATCCTCACTCGCTACCAGGGGAACCATGTGGCCACCAGATCGCTGTTCGAAGAGAGCCTCGGGTTGGTGAATGTGGGCACAAAGGCAGCACGAGGTTTGGGCAGCAAAGGAACGAGGGGCTGCAGGTGTCCTGCAACCCCTCGTCTTCGTTGGAGCGGGCGACCGGAATCGAACCGGCGACGTCCAGCTTGGGAAGCTGGCATTCTGCCGCTGAATTACGCCCGCATCTGACTGGAGTCTAGTCAGCCCTCCGGGGGCCTGTCAATGACTCTCGGGGCCGGGGCCTCCCCGGTGTTGGCATGTCCGGAACCGGACAGCCGCTCCCCCGGCCAGGTCTCGCGCCGCCCCGACGCTCCGCGTCGGCCTAGTCGAAGAGGATCGCCCGGAGCCGGGCGCCAGTCGCCGGATCGAGCGTGAAGAGATCGGCGACGAGGCGCTCGACCTCCTCGCCTGGCGTGGGGCTGACGTCAAGCCTGGCCTTCTTGGCGTCGGCGAGAAACTCCGGGTCGCGGAGCGTGGCGAGGAACGCCCGGCGAAGGAGCTGGACGCGATCCCTGGGCGTCCCCGGGGGCAGCGCGTACGGCCGGGCCAGCCCGCTCGCGCGGAGAATGGTCGTGGCGACGAGCCGCCGAGCGTCATCGGTCCTGGCGAGCTCGGTCACGAGGGGCACCCCCGGAAGGTCCGGGAGGGGCCGCGACACCAGCTGGAGCACCACGATCACCTCACCCGCATCCAGGGCATGCTGCCAGGCGGTCCGCATGGAGACCCAGTTGAAGCAGGCGCCGGCCAGCTCCCCCGACTCGACGGCCAGGCGGATGGCCGCGGTGCCCTTGTAGCCGCTGACGAGCTGGATGGGCAGGCCGAGCGCCGCCTTGAGAATCCGCGTGGCGTTGTCGCCATTCGAGCCCGGCGCGGTGCCGCCCATCTTGACCGGCGCCCCGGCAGACGTCCATCGGTCGAGGCTCGTGATCCCGCTCGCCCTGGAGAACGCGCACGCGATGTACTCGCTCGAGCCCGCCCCCAGGTACTCGAACCTCCGGGCGTCGAACTCGATCCCCGGGCGTCCCAGGACTTCGCCGAGAAGCAGGTCGCCGCTGAAGTGCGCGATCGTGAGGCCATCGGGTCTGGCCGCCCTGTAGAGATAGTTGGCCGCCACCAGGCCGCCCGCCCCGAACATGCTGTCCACCACCACCGCGGGGTTGCCCGGGATGTGCCGGCCCAGGTGACGCCCGAGGGTTCGCGCGTACGCGTCGAAGCCGCCGCCGGCCGCGTTCACCACGATACGGATCGTCTGGTGCCGGTAGAAGTCCTCCTGGCCCTCCTGGGCCAGGACAATCCCCCCGCCGAGACCGGCCGCGAAGACGAGGACGCAGAGGCCGGCCCACCCGAGGCCGGCTCTTTTCACTCGCGCCCCGCCCTCCTCCGGAAGACCCGTGTCGCCGTCTCCAGCTGGTGGGCTCGGCGAGCTCCGAGGAGGTGAGAGACATACCACGAGAGCGCTGCCAGCGGATCGTCGGCCAGGGCCCGGAAGTACCAATCGAAGTGCTTCCGCGGGGCGCGGTACGTCTCGCGGTACTCGCGGAGGATCGCCCGGGGCGATGGATGCCGCTCGAGCGGCTGCTCCGGCTGCGCGGGCACGACCTGCCGGCGCGCCCAGTCCAGGAGGCGCGCGACGAGAGACACCGCGTCCTCGATGGGGTTGAGGAAGACGTCCGGGCCGGCGTGAGGCGGCATCGCGTCGACTGGCATGCCGCGGTGGATCTGCACGCACAGGAGAGGGACGGGCTGGCCCACCGCGAGCTCGCACCAGATACGGTAGCCGGGGCGGCAGTTGATCTCCATCAGCTTGGCCACCCCATCACGGGGATCCACCTTGACCTGCACTCGAGCGTGCCCGACGTAGCCGAGGGCTTGCAGCAGGCGGATGGCATCGCCAACCACGGGCATCTCCGTGCAGGACGCCTGAGCGCAGGGAAGCGAGACGAACGATCTCAGCACCGTCCGCAGATGCCGGCGCGCGTGGACCGTGATCGGGCGGCCCCCGCGATCCAGGGTGACGGCCACGCTGACGCGCTGGTCGAGCCCGCCCGGAATCCACTCCTGGAGCATCGGCATCCCGAAGGTCGGCTGGACCCGCCGGACGGTCTCCTCCAGTTTCGCCGGGTCGGTCACGAGGTCCGATCCGCGGCCTCTCACGGAGAAACGCGGCTTCACGACGACCGGGTAGCCCAGGCGCTTGGCGAGATCGACGGCGTCCTCGGGCGTGCCGGGGAGATAGGTGCGCGGACAGGCAAATCCCAGCTCGGTCGCCGCCTGGACCAGGGCATGCTTGTCCATGGCCCGTCGCAGCACCGACCATTCCGGAACCGGCACGGTGATGCCCCGCTGGGCGAGCCGGCTCTTGTTCTTCGAGAGCAGGAGGACCTCGGGATCCCACGAGGGGAAGACCGTGTCGAGGTTCTCGCGCTCGCAGATGTCGAGAACCGCGCGGACGTAGCCCTCCTCCGCGGCGGTGTTGTTCTCGTTGAGCGTTCCGCGCCGCCAGTCCTGGATGGCGAGCGGCACCGGGTATACGCGATCCACGAATCTCGACACGGCGGCGGGGGCCAGGCGTCCCAGCACGCCGTGTTCCCGATAGACGGTCGCGACCACGTGGCTCGCGTGTCCCCGCAGGCTGCGGAGCACACAGTAGGCCTGCCCGTTCCACGGGTTCGTGACGAGAACGCGCATCCCGCCAGCCGCCGGATCGGGTCGAGAGCCTACACGGGCTAACGTCGCCGTCGCGGCTGGTCTCACCGTGTGGTCCACTTGCCTCATTCCCTCGTTCCCCACGCGTCGAGCGTCGGCGGGAGCCTCCGACGCCCGTGTGAAGCTCGACGTCGTCGCGGATCATAGCATGCGCTCACTCGCCGGCACGCCGGAGTTCGGCAGCGGCTTTCGCAAATGATCACGCGGTCCGACGGGCGCTCGATCCACACGTCAGCCCTTTTCCTCGGGAGATGACGCCCGCGCGAGCCAGGCGAGGGCCTCGCCCCGTGTCCTGACCAGACCGAGCGCCTGAGCCTCGCGGACCTGGCGGAGCGCCCGACCCACCGGCGGCCCCGGCGGAAGCCCCAGCGCAGCCATGACGTCGTCACCTCGGACCAGGGGCGGCTCGGCCGCCTCACGGACCGCGGGCCCCTCGCCTGCCAGGATCGACTCCAGCAGCGTCTGGGTCTCGCCCCGGTAGACGAGACCGGGAGCGCGACCGTCCGTGCCCGCAGCGTCGGCGATGGTGAGGCAGACGAGCGCGGGCACCTCCTCGGCGACATCCCGGTGGAACCGGTAGCGCGCACGCCGGGTGACCTCTTCCAACATCCCGAGGTGCATCGGCCGGAGGTGGTGTCGGACGAGCCGCGCCAGCACTTCCGTCGCGCGACCGGGCCAGCGAAGCCGCGCCGCGATGGCGGAGACCCGCTCGGCGCCGAGCCGATCGTGGCCGATGAACCGGGTGCGCCCGTCGGCATCGACGCTCCGCGTCTCCGGCTTGGCCACGTCGTGGAGCAGCACGGCCAGCTTCCACACCTCACGGCGTGTGTGGCCGCTGCCCATCGGCTCCTCGAACGACGCCGCTGCCCGCGCGTCGTGGGGCGCCAGGAGGGACAGATCGCCGAGCAGCGTGTCGGCGGCCTCGAGCGCCCGGAGCGAGTGCTCCCACACGGTGAAGCGATGCGGAGCGGATTGAGTCGCCTCGCGCATCGCCTCGATCTCGGGAAGGATCACGCGGAGGGCGGACCACGCATCGGCTTGACGGATGGCGGGCGCGCTCCGGGGCACCCGCAGGATGTGGGTGAGCTCTTCCCGAACGCGCTCGGCCGAGACCGAGGCGAGCGCCGGTGCGGCCGCTCGCGCGAGGGCCTCCGTCTCCGGCTCGATGGCAAAGTCGAGCTGGTGGCCGAGCCGCAGGACCCGGAGGACGCGCGCGGGGTCGTCGGCGAACGCCGTCGGCCGGCACGCACGGAGCCGCCGGCGGGCCAGGTCACCGAGACCACCGGTGGGGTCCTGGATCGCCGCCGAGCCGCGAAGCAGCGCGTGGAGGTCGACGGCGAGCGCATCGACGGTGACATCGCGCCCGGCCAGGTCCGCCTCGAGGCTCGGCCCCCGGAAGTCGGCCAGGTCGACCTGGAGTGGCGGCGGCCCGGCCAGGACCACGCGCGCCATGCCGTGCGGCTCCCCGAGCGGAACGAACGCGCCCCCGAGCCGATCCGCGAGGCGGCGAGCCGCCGCAGCGCTCCCATCGGGGAGGGCGAGGTCGACGTCGTGAAGCGGCCGCGCGAGCAGGAGGTCCCGGACCGCGCCGCCGACCAGCCAGGCGGGTCCACCGACCGTCTCGGCGACAGCCACGAGCAACGGCCGCATCGGATCGAGAGGCCCGAGCGTCACGGATGTCACGAAGGACACGATGCGGCCGATACCAGCGATGCCACCAATGGAGATTCGGCCCGGCGCGGCATTCGTGCGGGGCGGGGTCGCCGGGCGGTGGGGCGAGCCGCCGGCCGCTACCGCGCGGCCTTGAGCTCCCTCACGAGCGGGGCGTCGAACTCCACGTCGACCTTCGGCCCGCTGGACGCCGTGTCGGCGAAGCCGAGCTTCCCGGTCAGGCGCTCGGGCTCGTCGGCGCTCGTCCTGAGCGCGGCCGGCCGCTGCGTGCCGGAGTGCTGGACCTTCTGGCCGCCGATCGCCATCCAGTAGTTGAGGCGCGGGCCGCCGTCGGTGTCCACGACCAGACCCTCGGTGACCTCACCGTCGGTGCAGCTCATCGTCTGGCAGGCGCGCATCTTGGCCCCCAGGTCCTTCGCCGACAGGGCGAGGCGCCGCACCATCTTCTTGGCATCGACCGCATCCGGTCCGGTGACGAGGAAGTCACGGCCGCGACGATGGGACCGATGAGCTTCAGGACGGGAATCATCCGCGATCCTCCGTCGGAACGATCGACTGCACCGAGACCTCGGGTCCGCGCCGTCATGCTAGCAATCCGTTCCCCGGTCGTAAAGGCGGACGGAACGGTCATCGAGCGGCGGTCGGCGCGGACGATCAACGCAGCGTCACCGTTCATGACGTTGACCCCGCCCCAGCCCGGCTGATACGGTGGCGCCCGTGTCCGAGCCCGCGAGTCCTCCTCGCCCGAGCGCCGCCCGGGCGACGGGCTCCGGATCGCACGCGCACTGGCCCGCCGGGTACGGCCTCCTGCACCTTCGCCGGTGACCGCCTGTCGGTGGCTTGCCGGGCGCGGGCCGGACGCCCGATAATCGTGGCCGTGAGCGGCACACAGCTGACGGGGCGAGGGTTCGCACTGCACGCCGGGGTGGCGCCCGAGGTGATCCGCGCGGTCGCCCGCGAGGCCGAGGCGGCAGGATACGACTCCTTCTGGGTGAACTACCCGGGCCCGGTCGACGGGTTGGCGTCGCTCGCCCTGGCCGCCACCGAGACCACCCGCATCGCGCTCGGGGTCGGCGTCGTGCCGCTCCACACCTGTAGCCCGGACAGCATCGGCACGGCCGTCCACGCGAACGCGCTGCCCGTCGCGCGCCTCTTGCTCGGAGTGGGAAGCCCGAACCCCGGGGCCCTCGCGCGCGTGCGCGAAGGGATTCAGGCCCTGCGAGCTCGGCTCCCGGCGCGGCTCTACGTCGCGGCCCTCGGGCCGCGCATGTGCCGGCTCGCCGGCGAGATCGCCGACGGCGTGCTCCTCAACTGGCTCACGCCCGAGCACGCGCTCAGGTCGGCCGAGTGGGTCAGGGCCGGGGCCGAGGCGGCGGGGCGGCCTGCCCCTCGCCTGGCCGCCTACGTTCGGGTCGCAGTCGGGCCAGGGAGCGTCGCGCGTCTCGAGGAGGAAGGGCGCCGATATGCCGGGATTCCCGCCTACGCGGACCATTTCGCGCGAATGGGTGTCCCGCCCATCGCCACGGCGGTGGCGGCTCCGACCGAGGCCGCCGTGCCCGAAGCGCTCGCCCGCTGGGAGCGCGCGCTCGACGACGTCGTGGTCCGGGCGATCACCGCGCGCGACACCCTCGAGGAGACGCTGGCGGTGGTCCGCGCGGCGCGGCCCGGCTAGCTCGCGCGACTTTCAACCAGCGGCGGCCCGGGGCCGCTCTCTTTTCGGCGCCTCGCGCCTGCGCGAAGATGCCTCCTCGGGAGGAACATTCATGACTGATGCGAAGGATCGGCGGCTCGCGTTCGGCTCCGATGACCTGCGCCTGCCCGACGCGCTGCGCGGGCCGCTCTTGGCGCACCTCGATGCGCTTCGCGAGCGTTACCGCCGACGCGGCTGGGGCGGCCCGGTC
>JBGQGN010000178.1:0-7551 GCA_041497395.1 Methylomirabilia bacterium | reverse complement strand
TTCCCCCCGCGGTGCTGGCGCGCGCGAGCGAGGTGATCGACTGAGCTGGGGCGCCTCCGGAATGCTCTGCCTCGCCGTGCCGTGATGGGGCCGCTACCGGGCATCGCGGCCGCGAATCGGGAGACGCTCGCGCGCCTGGTCGCCGCCGATCCTGTCCTCGTCGACTGCGTCCCGGCCGGGGAGGCGCTGGGTCTCGGGGACCGTCTGGTCCTCCACGCGGGGCCGCCGATCGCGTGGCCGGCGATGTGCCCCCCGCTCCGGGGCGCCATCGTGGGGGCCCTCCGGTACGAGGGCTGGGCGGCGACGGACGGGGACGCCGAGCGGCTCGGGGCGGCGGGCGGCGTGCGCTTCGAGCCCTGCCATCACCACCGGGCGGTGGGCCCGATGACCGGACTGGTGACGCGGTCGATGCCCGTGTTCGTGGTGGAGAACCGAGCGTTCCGGAACCGCGCGCACGTGGCGATCAACGAGGGCCTCGGCCGGGTCCTCCGCTTCGGGGCCCACGACGCCGCCGTGCTCGAGCGCCTCGCCTGGCTCCGCGACGAGGCAGGCCCCTTGCTCGGCCGTGCGCTCCGCCGGAGCGGCGGCATCCCGCTCCGGCCGCTGATGGCGCAGGCGCTCCTGATGGGGGACGAGATGCATCAGCGGAACGTGGCGGCCTCGTCCCTTCTCGCCCGGGCGCTCCTGCCGGCGCTCTGCGAGGACGCCGGCGGACGCGGGCTCGCTCGCCTTGCGGCCTTCGTCTGCGGGAACGATCAGTTCTTCCTCAACCTCGCGATGGCGGCCGCGAAGGCGGCGACGGACCCGGTGGCCGACGTGCCGGGCTCGACGATCGTCACCGCGATGGCCCGCAACGGCACCGACTTCGGGATCCGCGTCGCGGGGTGCGGAGCGCACTGGTTCACGGCGCCCGTGGAGACGCCCCGCGGGCTCTTCTTCCCGGGATTCGGGCCCGACGACGCGAACCCCGATCTGGGTGATTCGGCCATCGTCGAGACGATCGGGCTCGGCGGGATGGCCATGGCCGCCTCGCCGGCGGCCGCGCGCTTCGTCGGCGCCGGCGGGCTCGATGCGGCGCTCGCCGTCACCGCCGACATGCGCGAGATCACGCTCGGGGAGCACCCGCACTTCCGCATCGCGACGGACGGGGACCGCGGCGCACCCGTCGGCATCGACGTGCGGCGCGTCGTGGAAACCGGGATCACGCCGATCATCAACACCGGCATCGCGGGCCGCCGCGCCGGCACCGGCCAGGTCGGCGCCGGGACGGTCCGGGCGCCGCTCGGCTGCTTCACCGGGGCGCTCGAGGCGCTCGCCCGGTCCCGCGGAGCGGCGTGAGCACGATGCGCGTCGGTGGCCCGTCGACGAGTCAGGCCGATGCGGTTCGTGGGCACCCGGCCACTCGCCTCGTGGGACACGCCGTCGCGTCCGGCCTGATCCTGCTGACCGTTGGCATTCTCTATCGTCGGCTCCTCTGGCCGTGGGGCCATCCCGTCGAGCGGCTCACGACGGACTTCTCCCTCCAGTTCTATCCTTGGCTATATCACTCCGTACGGTCGCTATTCTCCGGCCACGTTCCCTGGTGGACCGACTTGGTCGGGTGCGGGGTTCCCTTCGTGGCAGCCCTCGAGACCGGGGTGTTCTTCCCTGGACACCTGCTCCTAGGCCTGGTGACAGCCGGCCAGCCCAGCTTCCTCGCCGCGCAGACCTACCAGGTGCTGAATGTGGGGCTCAGCGGCATCGGAGCGTATCTGCTGGCCCGGGAGTTGGGCGCAGGCTGGTTGGGTGCCCTTGTCGCAGGCGGCCTGTGGGCAGCCGCGGGGGACATCACCGGCTATCTCATCTATGTCGACCGTATCGACGTGCTGGTCTGCCTTCCGCTCCTCTTGCTCCTCGGCCACAGGGCACTCCACCGGAGGAGCCCGGCGGCCCTGACGGGAGCGACCCTCGTCCTCGGGGCCAGTCTGATGGCCGGCCATCTGCAGTGGACGCTCATGCACGTCTACACGCTGCTCCTGCTGTCCGTCTTCTGGATCACTCCTTCCTTGATGATCTCTCGCCGTCGATGGATCTGGCCGCTCCTCGCCGTCGCCCTTGTCATTGTGTGCGGGGCCCTTCTCGCGATGCCCACCCTCCTGCCGTCTTGGGAGTTCCTCCAGCTGACCTCACGACGAGACTACTTCTCCCCCAGCGAGGCGACCTCGCTGGCCGATGGATGGCGGCATCTCGTCACGGGAAACCCCTTCGGTCGCGGTGGGTTGTTCTTGATACTGGCCGCCTCCGCGCTCGTGCTCCGGCGGGAGCGGACGACCTGGGGATTGGCAACAGTGGGGGTGCTGGCGTTTCTCCTGGCCCTCGGGGACACGGGGCTCATCTACCCGATCATGGTCAAGTTCCTGCCTGGGATTGGCAGGTTCCGCCTCGCCGTCCGATTCTTCCATCTCGCCGCGTTCGCCGTGGCGCTTCTCGCGGGTCTCGCGCTGGATCGTCTGTGGCGACGGAGCGCACGCGTCGAACCGTCCGGGCTCGCTACGTTCGGGCTGCTGATCGTCGCGGCACCATGGCTGGCCATGGGCCCGGCGGTTTTGTCGCTGACCCAAGGCGGGGGGCTCCTGCTGGCCGCGTGCTTGGGCCCCCGAGTGGTCTGGCGCCGTGTCGTGCTCCTCGTCCTCGTCGGCTCGGCCGTCGCCGTTCCGGCGTATACAGCGCATCACGCCGCGAGTTGGGTCGTCCAGCACGAGGACTTCTATCACACCGACCCACGTGTCGCGTGGTTTCAGGCGCAGCCGGGCTTGTGGCGGATGACGAATGCGGGCGCGCTGATCACCCACGCGCAAGCAGTGGACTACTGGAACTACCATCGCTGGCAGTTCCAGGGCAGCTACGTGACCGGGATCCCGACGTGGTCGGCCGGGGGAACACTCCATCTCCAAGCTCTCGACACGTTTGCGACAAAGACCTGGTATGGGCGCCTCTACGATCTGATGAACATCCGCTACCGCCCACAAGGACTCGACCCGCCCCCTCCGGTGGAGGGCAAGTACGAGTCCTGGGACCTCGCCCCTGGGTCGCGTTGGCAATTTGACCTCGAGGGTCTCGCGCCGCTGGCCGGCGTGGTGGACCTGTCCCTCAATGGGCGCGATCTGGAAGTCGACGTGGAGCGAGGAGGGCGCCGCGTACCGGGAACGACCCACGCGGACGCCGTCCACGTCGCCGACTTGCCGGAGGGTCGTTTGCTGACGCTCGTGGTGCGCCGGGGCCGGGGCCGTGTGACGTCAGTGCGGGTGGGCGGCCGGGAACTTCTCGGTGCAGCGCCCCGATGGTCGCGGGTGGGGCCCGGCCTGTGGGAGAATGCCCACGCGCTGCCGCGGGCCTTCGTGGTCAACGAATTCGAGGTCTACCCGGACAGAGCGACTCTGCTCCTGGCGCTACCCGGCCTCGAGCCGGCCCTTTCGGTGGCCCTCGAAGAGGCGCCGCGCTTCACGGCGCCGGGAAGGCCCGTGCAGGCTTCCGGGGTGGAGGTCGTCCGGTACGCGCCGGGTGACGTGGAAATCGTCGCGAGACTCATCCGGCCCGGTCTCCTCGTGCTCACCGACACGTCCTACCCGGGGTGGCGCGCCGAGATAGATGGTCAGAGAGTTCGACTCCTCCGGGCCAATTACGTCTTCCGGGCTGTTGCCCTGGGGTCCGGAGAGCATCATGTGGTCTTCCGCTACCGGGCCTGGTGGCGAGTGTGGATCTGGGGCCTGAGCTTTGGGGGCCTCATCCTTGCCCTCGTGTTGGCTCCCAGTATCTGTCGACGTCTGCCGTCTCTCGGAGAGGCGGAGGCCTGAGGGCGCGCCCTGACACACGTTCTGCCGTGAAGCCTGAGCAGTGCGGGAAAGTGTCGAGGCCGAGCGCTCTTCGCCGCCGACCGGCACCGGGCCTCATGCGACGCGTGGTCGAGGTCGACATCACGCCGCTCATCAACACCGGCATCGCGGGCCGCCGCGCCGGCACCGGCCAGGTCGGCGCCGGGACGGTCCGGGCGCCGCTCGGCTGCTTCACCGGGGCGCTCGAGGCGCTCGCCCGGTCCCGCGGGGCGGCGTGAGCCTGCCGCGCGATCCCCGGTTGCTGGTCGTCGCGCTCGGGGGCCGGGCGCTCCAGGGCCCGGGCCGGCCCGCCGGGCACGCCGCGTGGCTTCGGGCGCTCGAGCGGAGCCTCCCGCCCCTCGTCGACGTCGCGGCCGCCGGATTCCGAGTCGTGCTGGTCCATGGTGGCGCGCCGCCCGGCGAGGGCGGCCGCCGCGCGGGGCCGGGCCGCTCCACGCTCCCGCCGCTCGCGCTGGATCTTCGCGCCGCGGAGACCCAGGGAGCGGCCGGCTACGGGATCCAGCAAGCGCTCGGCAACCTGTGCCGCGCCCGGGGGATCGCGATACCCATCGCCGTGGTCGTGACGCGCGTGGAGGTGGCCCCGGACGACCCCGCCTTCCGCCGGCCGACCCGGCCCGTCGGGCCGCCCTACTCGGCGGCCCAGGCGAGGCGGCTCGGGCGCGAGCGGGGCTGGACCTTTCTCGGGAGCGCCGCCGCGCGCCGTCGCGCGGTGCCCTCGCCCCGGCCGCGGCGCGTGCTCGAGGCCGACGTGATCCGCCGGCTGGCGGACGCCGGCGCGGTCACGATCGCCGCCGGTGGCGGCGGCGTGCCGGTGATCGAGACGGCCGAGGGCTATCGGGGCGTCGAGGCGATCCTCCAGGAGGACGCGACCGCGGGGCTCCTCGCGACGACGCTCGCCGCGGACCGCCTGGTCTTCCTTACCGGCGTCGACCAGGTCGAGGTGGGGCACCGCACGGAGCGCGCGATCGGGATCGAGCGCCTCTCGCTTGCGGAGGCCCGCGCGCTCCTGACGGCGCGCGAGTTTCCTTCGGGCTCGATCGGCCCGAAGATCGAGGCGGCGGTCGACTTCGTCGAGGCGGGCGGCCGCGAGGCGATCATCACATCGCTTCCGGCCATCCGCGCTGCGCTCGACGGCCGCGCCGGCACCCGGGTCGTGCCCTGATGCCGCCCCGGCCCGAGGTGACGGGCGTGGCGCGCCCGTAGTACGCTCGCAATGATGGCCAGCTGGTGGGTGACCCTCGTCGTCGGGCTCGCCGTCCTCCTGTTCGGCCGGCGGCTCTTCTGGCTCTTCGTCGGAGCGGCCGGCTTCGCGGTGGGGCTCCACGTGGCGCCGGCCGCGATCCCCGACAGCCCCGAGTGGCTCGTCGTCGTGGCCGCGCTCGTCCTCGGGATCGTCGGCGCGGTGCTGGCGATCGTGCTCCAGTGGCTGGCCGCCGCGCTGGGTGGGTTCGTCGTCGGGGTCCACGGCGGCCTCGCCGCGGCGGCCGCCCTCGGGCTCGACGGGCCGTGGCTCTGGGCCGGAGTGTTCGCGGCGGGGATCGTCGTCGCCGCCCTCGTCCTGTGGCTGTGGGACCCGGTCCTGATCCTCCTCTCGGGGCTGGTCGGCGCCGCACTGCTGACGCCGCTCCTCCCGGTCTCGCCCGTCGCGCGCCCCTGGATGTTCCTCGCGCTCGTCGTCGTCGGTATCGCCGTCCAGGCGAGCGTCCTCGCCCCGCCGGAGGGCGCCCCGCCGCCGCGCGGCCGGCGCGCCTGAGCAAGGAAACCCGAAAGCCATGCGCGGAGTCGTCTTTCTCGGTGAGCGCCAGCTCGAGCTGAGGGAGTTTCCCGATCCGCGGCCGGGGCCGGGGGACGTCGTGCTGGCCATGAAGGCGTCGGGGATGTGCGGGAGCGACCTCCATCCCTACCGGGCATCGCGGAGCGGCGGTGCGGCCAAGAGCCTCGGGCTCGGCGGCGCGGGCGGTCCCTGCATCGCCGGTCACGAGCCGTGCGGGGTGGTGGTCGAGCGGGGGCCGGGCGTGCTCGAGGCCGACGCGCCGACGGGCGCCCGCGTCATGAACCACCACTACAAAGGATGCGGGCACTGCAAGCACTGCCGCGCCGGCTGGGCGCAGCTGTGCCCCCGCGGGATCGTGGTCTACGGGATGACCGGCCACGGCGGCCACGCGCCGTACATGGCCGTGCCGGCCTCGACGCTCGTGCCGCTGCCGGAGGAGCTTTCCTTCGAGGAGGGCGCCGCCATCTCGTGCGGCACCGGCACCGCGTACCAGGCGCTCCGCCGGCTGGACGTCTCCGGCCGGGACACGCTCGCGGTCTTCGGCCAGGGGCCGGTCGGCCTCTCCGCCACCATGCTCGGGGTGGCGATGGGCGCGCGCGTCGTCGCCATCGATGTGGGCGGCGAGCGTCGCGAGCTCGGGCGGCAGTTCGGCGCCGACGCCGTCGTCGATCCCGGCGCGACGGACGTCGTGGCGGCCCTGAAGGCCTTCACCGACGGCGAAGGCGTGGACGCGGCGCTCGACTGCTCGGGGCAGCCGGAGGCCCGCCTCGCGGCGGTGCGGGCCACGCGCACCTGGGGGCGGATCGGGTTCGTCGGGGAAGGCAACCAGGTGACCTTCGACGTCAGCCCGGACCTCCTGCGGCGCCAGCTGACGCTCCACGCCTCGTGGACCTTCAGCACCTTGATCCAGGAGGAGTGCGCCCGGTTCATCGTGCGGCGCCAGGTGCCGCTCGCGCGTCTCCTCACGCACCGCTTCCGGCTCGCCGAGGCGACCGATGCCTACCGGCTCTTCGACACGCAGACGACCGGCAAGGGCGTCTTCGTCTTCGACTGAGCCGAGATGACCGGGCGCATCGTCCAGATCAACGTCTCGCCGGGCGGCGTGCCGAAGCGCCCGGTGCCCCGCGCCCGCGTCATGCGCTCGGGGATCGAGGGAGACGCCCACCGGGATGCCGAGCGTCACGGCGGGCCTGATCGCGCGCTCTGCCTCTTCTCGCTCGAGCAGATCGAAACCCTCCAGGTGGAGGGCCATCCGGTCGAGCCGGGCACGCTCGGCGAGAACCTGACGGTCGCGGGGCTCGACTGGCCGCGGGTCCAGCCGGAGGACTTCTTCCGGCTCGGGGACGAGGTGCTCGTCCAGATCACCCGCTTCACGAGCCCCTGCCTGAGCGTCCGGGCGGCGTTCCTCGACGGGGCGTACATGCGGGTGTCCCAAAAGCGGCACCCCGGGTGGAGCCGCGTGTACGCGCGCGTCCTCGTGCCGGGGGAGATCGCGGCCGGCGACCCGGTGGAGCGCCTGACACCGGCCGAGGTGGCGCGGCACCTGGCCGTCGGGCTCGGAGGCTGAGGGGTGACGATCGTCGACCTGTCGCTGCCGATCCGTCCGCACGTCCGCTGGAAGACGGAGGTGACGGTCCTCTCGGAGTTCGAGGATCCGTCCCATCCATTCCGCTCGAGTCGTCTCGCGATGCCCGGGCACGGCTTCACCCACTGCGACGGCTTCAGCCACTTCATCCCCGGCGGGACGACGGTGGACCGGATGCCGATCGAGACCTGGGTCGGCGACGCGGCGGTGGTGGACCTCACCCACGTCGGGGCGAACACGGCGGTCGACGCGGCCGATCTCGAGGCGCGCGGCGGGCACGTGCGCCGGGGAGACATCGCGCTCCTCCGGACCGACTGGCC
>JBGQGN010000177.1:0-7561 GCA_041497395.1 Methylomirabilia bacterium | reverse complement strand
CGCGTCGCGGATCTCGACGAGCTGCGGCACCTTGAACCTGGCCAGCCGGCCCGCGCAGTGGGCGAGGACCTCGTCGACGGTGAGCGCCATCCCCGGGCGCGGCACCACGAACGCCTTCACCGCCTCGTCCTTGATCGGGTCCGGCACGCCGATGACGGCGCACTCGAGCACCGCCCCGTGGTCCATCAGCACCCCTTCGACCTCGCTCGCCGAGACGTTCTCGGCCCCGCGCTTGATGACGTCCTTCTTCCGGTCGAAGAAGTAGACGTAGCCGGCCTCGTCCATCCACGCGTTGTCGCCGGTGTGGAGCCACCCGTCCTTCACGGTGGCGGCGGTCGCCTCGGGATTCTTGTAGTAGCCCTTCGTGATCGTGCGTCCCGGCACGCCCTTGACCACGAGCTCGCCGACCCCGCGGCGCGGCACCTCGCGATCCTGGTCATCCACGATCTTGATCTGCCGGTCGAGCGTCGGCAGGCCGATCGACGGCCACTTCCGGTTGCCGTCGATCGGCGCGATCGTGACGATCGTCATCGCCTCGGTCAGGCCGTAGCCGTTGAGGAGCGTGATGCCGAAGCGCTCCTCGAAGTCGGCCTTCTCCTTGTCGGTGCAGTTGATGGCGTAGAACGAGACGCGCACCGCGTGGTCGGCGTCGGTGTCCCGGGGTGGCTGGGCGGCGATCGTCCGCATGAGGGCGGGCACGAGGCTCAGCATGTTGGCGCGGTGGCGGCGGACCTGCTCCCAGAACTTCGAGGCGCTGTACAGCTCGATCAGGATCACCGTCGCGCCGACCGTGAGGGTCGAGAGGATCGAGATCGACTGCGCGTTGACGTGGAAGCACGGGAGCGCGGTCAGGTTGCGCTCGCCGGGCGCCAGGCGCACGTGCTTGGACGCGCGCTCCCCGGACCACAGGCAGTTCGCGTGCGTCAGCATCACGCCCTTGGGCTGCGCGGTGGTCCCGGACGTGAAGAGGATCTCCGCCGTCGTCTCGTTGTCGAGCGCGATCGGGGGGAGCGTCGCCGGCTGTCCCTGCCACAGCTCGTCCCAGGAGCGGGTCCCCGCGGGAAGCTCCCGCGCGCGCGCGAGGAAGATGCGCCGGATGCCGGGGCAGCGGGGGAGCGCCTGACCGAACATGCCCATGAACGGCGGCGCGGTGACGATCGTGGTGGCGTCCGAGAAGTTGATGACGTACTCCATCTCGGCCGCCGTGTTTGCCGTGTTCGTCGGCACCATGACCGCGCCGATCTTCGCGAGCGCGAACCATGTGAGGAGGAACGCCGGGCTGTTGGGCAGGTGAACGACGACCTTCTCCTCCCGCTTCATCCCCTCGGCGAGCAGGCCGTTGGCCAGCTGGTTCACCCGCGTGTCGAACTCCCGGTAGGTGTAGCGTTCGATGGCGCCGTCGCGGTCCTCGAAGACGAGGAGCTCACGGTCGGGACAGAGCGCGACCTTCTCCTCGAGAAGGTCCCGGAGCGTCCGGTCGCCGATCAGATCCATGGCGCCCTCCGTCAGTCGCGGAGCAGGTTGCGGGCGATCATCATGCGGTGGATCTCGGAGGTGCCGTGGCCGATGCGCCAGACGCGCACCTGGCGGTAGAAGCTCTGGATGGGCACCTCGCGCGTGTAGCCCATGCCGCCGTGGATCTGGAGCGCGCGGTCGCTCACGCGCTGGGCCATCTCGGTGGCGTAGAGCTTGGCGATGAAGGCCTCGTTCCGGATCTTGTGCCGCTCGTCCGCCATCCACGCCGCCTGGTGGACGAGCAGCCGCGCGGCCATCAGCTCCACCTCGGAATCCGCGAGCATCCACTGGATCGCCTGGCGCGTGGCCAGCGGCTGGCCGAAGGTGACGCGCTCCTTCGCGTAGCTGATGCCCATCTCCAGGCACCGGGCGCCGATCCCGACGTTGAACGCGGCGATCTTCAGCCGCCCGTGCGTGAGCTGCTCGTCGGCGACGATGAATCCCTTGTTGGGCTCGCCGAGGATGTTCTCATCGGGCACGGCGCAGTCCTCGAAGGTCAGCGTGTACGGGTCCCAGTCGTCGCCCATCGTAGGGATCGGATTCGAGATGTGAAGCCCCGGCGCGTCCTTGTCGACCAGGAAGCAGGTGAGGCCCTTCGAGCCCTTGCCGGGATCAGTCGAGGCGAAGACCATGATGAAGTCGGCGCGGTCGACGTGGGAGATGAAGGTCTTGGCGCCGTTCAACACCCAGTGGTCGCCTTGCTTGACCGCGCGCGTCTGCACGCGCGCCAGATCGCTGCCCGTGCCCGGCTCCGTGAAGGCGTAGCAGGACTTCTTCTCCCCGCGGATGATCGGGTGGAAGTACTTCGCCTTCTGCCGCTCGTCGCAGAGGTAGAGGGCGGGCTCGACGTAGCCGCCGAACTCGAACATCAGCGGGCTGCGATACAGCTCCTCGTGGATCACGCACATGGCGAGCTGCCCGAGGCCGGCGCCGGCGTGCTCGACGGGGACGTCGAGCGCCCAGAATCCGAGCTCACGTCCCTTGCGCTCGAGCGCGAGCCGCTTGTCGAGGGGCAGATGCCCGCTCAGGCAGAACTCCTGCTCGAGCGGGAATAGCTCGCGCTCGGTGAACTCCCGGACGTTCTTCTTGAGCATCTCCAGCTCTTCGGTCAGCGCAAAATCCACGGCGCCCTCCTTGGGCCTGTCCCTAGCCGCCCAGGTACGCGGCCTTGACTCGGGGGTTGTCTCGCAGCGTGTCGCCGGACTCCTCCAGGACGATCCGGCCCGTCTCCATCACGTATCCGCGATCCGCCACCCGGAGCGCCTGGTAGGCATTCTGCTCCACGAGGAGGATCGCGGTCCCTGTCCGGTTGATGTCGCGGATGATCTCGAACAGCGTCTGCACGATGAGGGGGGCCAGCCCGAGCGAGGGCTCGTCCAGCATGAGGAGCTGGGGACGCGCCATCAGCGCGCGGCCGACGGCGAGCATCTGCTGCTCACCGCCCGACAGCGTGCCCGCCGCCTGGCGCGCGCGCTCGCGCAGCCGCGGAAAGAGCGCGTAGATCCGCTCGATGTCGTCGACGAGGTCACGGGCGGGGCGCGCGAACGCATAGGCGCCGAGACGCAGGTTCTCGAGGACGGTCATGTCGGGGAAGACCTTGCGCCCCTCCGGGCAGTGCGCGATCCCGAGGCGGACGACCTCCTTCGGATGGAGGCCATCGATCCGGCGGCCGGCGAATCGGATCTCCCCGCCGCCCGCCCCGAGAAGCCCGGAGATCACGCGGAGCAGCGTGCTCTTGCCGGTCCCGTTGCTTCCGAGCACGGTGACGACCTCGTGCGGGCGGACCTCGAGGGAGACGTCGTGAAGCACCTGCGTGGCGCCATACGACGCCGTCACCGCGTGCACCGTCAGCACGGCGTCGCCGCCGGGGGCCGTCGGTCGCATCATCGGCCGTCCCCGCTCGTGCCGAGATAGGCGGCGATGACGATGGGGTCCTGCTGCACCGTGACCGCCGTGCCCTCCGCGATCTTCCCCCCGTGATCGAGAACGATCACGCGGTCGGAGATGCCCATGACGACCTTCATCCGGTGCTCGATGAGGCCGATTGTGACCCCGCGCTCGCGGATCCGGTGGATGAGCGCGACAAGCCGGCCGACGTCCTCGTCCGTCATTCCGCCCGTGGGCTCATCTAGGAGCAGGAGCTTCGGCGCGCCGCCGAGGGCGAGCGCGATCGCGAGCCGCTGCTGCGCCTCGGTGGGAAGCTCGTCGGCACGGCGCCTCGCCTGCGCGTCGAGCCCGACGAAGGCGAGGACCTCGCGCGCCGCGTCCTCGCTCCCGCGCTCCTCCTCCCGGAACCGGCGCCCACGGACGAGCGCGGCGAAGACGCCCGAGCGCGTGCGGCAGTGGCGGCCGATCATCACGTTCTGGACGAGGTCGAACTCCCCGAACACTCGCGTGGCCTGGAACGTGCGCGTGATGCCGGCCGTCGCGATGGCGTGCGGCGACCACCCGGTGATGTCCGTGCCCCTGAACGAGATGCGGCCTGCCGTGGGCCGGAACTGCCCCGTGATGAGATTGAACATCGTCGTCTTCCCCGCCCCGTTCGGCCCGATGATGCTGACGATCTCGCCGTCCCTGATCGTCAGATCGACCTGGTGCACCGCGGTGAGCCCGCCGAACTGCCGCGTCAGCCCGTGCGTTTCAAGCACGGGGCGCCTTCGAGAGGGGACGGCGGGCGGCCAGCGCCCAGAGCGTGCGGGCGCCGCCGGCGATGCCCTGAGGGAAAAAGATGATGACGACGATCAGGAGCAGTCCGAAGATGAAGAGCCGCCACTCCTCGAACAGACGGAGCGTCTCGGGCAGCACCGTCATCGCGAAGGCGCCGACGATGGGGCCGGCGATCGTGCCGGCGCCCCCGACGACCACGAACAGGATCGCGTTCAGGGAAACCCAGAAGCTCGCATCGGCCGGATTGAGATAGGTGATGTAGAAGCCGTAGAAGCCGCCGGCGACGCCCGCGATGGCGCCGCTCAGGACGAACGCGAGCAGGCTGAAGCGCCGGGTGGGCACGCCGAGGGCCTCCGCCAGCCCTTCGTTGACGCGGATGGCCTGGAACGCGCGCCCGACGCGCGAGTCGACGAGCCGTCCGACGGCGATGACGACGACGCCCAGGATCGCGAGGACGGTCCAGTACTGGGCGGCCAGCGAGTCGGCGGGGATCCGCCCGACGCCGGGGATGCGGATCGGGCTGAGCGGAGGGATGCTCGTGATGCCGAGCGGCCCGAAGGTGAGCGCATCCCACTTGTCGATGACGATCTGCACGACGAGGCCGAAGCAGAGCGACGAGATGACGAAGTAGGGGCCGCGCGCGCGGAGCGTGGGCAGGCCGATGAGGAGGCCGCCGAGCGCGCCGGCCATCACGGCGAGGAGCAGCGCCAGCCACGCGTTCCATCCCCCCCGCACCACGAGCAGCGCGGCCGTGTAGGCCCCGATGCCGAAGAGCGCGCCGTGCGCCGCCGACAGGAGCCCCGTCACGCCGAGGACGAGCTCCATGGAGAGCGCGAGGATGGCCCAGAGCGCGCTCATCACGAGCAGGTGCATGAGGTAGGCGCTCGAGACCAGGGCCGGCATGGCGGCGGCGAGGCCGAGCACTCCGAGGATCAGCACGCGCTGGAGCGGGGGACGGGACATCGCTAGCGGGCCTGGCCGAAGAGCCCCGTCGGGCGGACGGCGAGGACAATGACGAGGAAGAGGAACGCGTAGAGATCCTTGAACGACGGCGAGATGAACCCCGCCGCGAGGCTCTCGACCAGCCCGAGCATGAAGCCGCCGACGATGGCCCCGACCACGCTGCCCATCCCGCCGAGGATGATGATCACGAAGGCCTTGACGATCATGAGGCTGCCCATCGTCGGGAAGACGAGGATGATGGGCCCGATGAGGCCGCCGGCGGCGGCGCCGAGCGCGCTGCCCACGGCCATCGTGAGCGCGGCGACGCGATCGACGTCGATCCCGACGAGCAGCGCGGCCTCGCGCTGCTGGGACACCGCGCGCAGGGCGGCGCCCGCCATCGTACGCTTGAGGAAGAGCTGCATGGCCACGATGATCACCACCACGGCGACGACGACGAGCACGCGCTGGAGCGGCAGCCGCGCGCCGAGGATCGTGAGGACCGTCTGGTCGTAGACCGTGTCGATCTTGCGGTACGTCGCCCCCCACGCGATGAGCGCGCCGCTCTCGAGGACGAACAGCAAGCCGAACGCGACGATGAAGCCGTTCACGTGCGGAGCGTCCTTGAGCGGCCGGAAGGCGAGCCGCTCCATCGCCATCCCCAGGACGGCGACCGCCGCCATCGCGAGCAGGATCGCCAGGAAGTAGTTGAGCCGGTAGACGGTGACCAGGAAGAACGTCAGGTAGGCGGCGATCATGGCCTGGTGGCCGAGCGCGAAGTTCGGGATGTAGAGCACCCCGTAGATCAGCGTCAGCCCCAGGGCCATCAGCCCGTAGATGCCGCCGATCATGATCCCGTTCGCCACCTGCTGCAGGAAGAGCGCCACGACGTTCTCCGGAGCCGTTCGCCTTACTCGATGACGGGGACGATCTTCTTGTCCTTGAGCAACCCGAGGTACATGGGGAAGTCGACGTCGCCCTTCTCGTCGAGATTCGCCATCTTGAAGATCACGTTCGGGATGTCATAGGCACGCGGGAACGCCTGGCGGATCTTCACCGCGTCCGTCGCCGTGCCCGCCAGCTCGATGGCGCGCGCATAGAGCCGGGTGCCCTCGTAGCCGATCCCGGCGATCATGTGCGGCGTCTCGTTGCTGTACTTGGCGCGGTACTTGGCGGTGAGCTCCTGCGCGGGCGGAGGCTTCAGCACCCACGAACCGACCTCGATGACGGTGCCGTCCACCATCGCGGGCGGCAGCAGCTCGAGCAGACGCTCGCCGCTCGCCGCCGCCGAGTTGATGAAGGTGCCCTTGAACCCCAGCTCGCGCGCCTGCTTGATCACGAGGGCCGAGGGCTCGTCGACGGTGGTGAGGAGGATCACCTCGGGCTTCTTCGACAGGAGGCTCGTCAGCTGCGCGGCGAACTCCGTCTCGTTGGCGTCGTAGGACGCCTTGCCCACGATTTCCCGGCTGCGCTTCTTCCACTCCCGCTCGAATGCCTGCACCCACTCCTTGCCGAGCTGGGTGTTGACCTCCATGATCGCCACCCCCCGCGCGGGCACGCTGGTCCGCTCGAGGTGCTTGACGAGGAGCGAGACCCAGCGGTCCATCGTGCGATCGACGTTGTTCACGAAGCGCACGATCATCTTGTTGCCCTTCTCGGTGAAGGTCGGCGACTGCGACGTCGCCATGAGGAGGAAGCCCATCTTCTCGTTGAAGCCCATGAGCGGGAACGCCGAGAGGGACGCGGGCGTCATGATCATGGGCACGTGGTTCATCGAAGCGAGGCGGCGACCGCAGCCCACCGACTTGTCCGACTTGAACTCGTCGTCGCAGACGATGGGTTCGAGCTCCACCTTCTTGCCCCCCGCGATCGTCACGCCGCCCGCCCTGTTGATCTCCTCCGCCGCCATCTGGATGCCCCGCCAGAAGTTCGTGCCGTAGTGGGCGCCGCCGCCCGAGAGCGGCGTGATCACCCCGAAGGGAGCCTTGTCCGCGGCGACCGCCGAGAGCGGCAGGGCCAGGACCGCGGCCATCAGCGACCATGCGACCATGTAGCGTCTCGCCATCATGAGATGACCTCCTTGTCTGGCTTTCTCTCCACGGCCATCCCGTGCCGGAGGAACTCCATCATCGACTCGAACACCTCCGGCGGAATGGGCTTCCCCGTCCAGTACGGCCAGCGCATCCCCACGAGATCGCCGATGCCCAGCAGGCAGTACGCAAGCGTCTCGGCATCCAGGCGACGGACCTCTTCACGTTCCATCGCGGCGCGAAGCCGCGCGACGTAGCCGGGGACGATGCTCTCGTAGTAGATGTGGAGCGAGTCCTCGACGAACTCCGCCTGGCGCACGATGCGGTAGAGATGCGGGTGCTCGTTCACGAGCGCGAAGAACGCCGCGAACCCGCGCCGCTCCTCCTCCAGCCGCCCCTGACCGTCG
>JBGQGN010000176.1:0-7565 GCA_041497395.1 Methylomirabilia bacterium | reverse complement strand
GCCCAGCAGCTCATGAAGGCGATCGCCTGCTCCTACGACGATGGGATGGCGATCGCGGGGCGCGTGCACAACGACGGCAAGGCGGTCGTGCGGGTGGGCGCGAAGACGGAGTGCGAGCGGGTCGGTCGCGTCCTCGCGGAGATCGGGCTCCGGGTGACCGTCGCCGAGTCGTAGAGGGCGGGACGGCGAGGTGCCGCCGCTCGCCGGACATCAGCGCGCTTTTCGGAGAGGTGGCCGAGCGGGCCGCCGGCGCCGGGCCGCCGACGGCGGTCCTTCCCGATCAGCCTGGTGGGCTGCCGGCCGCGGTGGACTCTCGTAGCGCGTCGTGACGACGGTCTTGATCCCGCCCCGGACGTTCCAGTCGCCGACGACCTCCATCCGGCGGGGCGCGAGTGTCCGCACGAGGTCGGCGAGGATGCGGTTGGTGACGTCCTCGTGGAACGCGCCCTCGTTCCGGTAGGCCCACATGTAGAGCTTCAGGGATTTCAGCTCGACCAGCCAGCGATCGGGGACGTACCGGATCCGGATGGTGGCGAAATCGGGCTGGCCGGTCATCGGGCACATGCACGTGAACTCGGGGACCACGTGGTCGACCTCGTAGTCCCGGTCGACGTGGGGATTGGGCACCCGCTGGAGATCCTTCGTCGGAGCGCTCCGCATCGCGCGGCCGTCAGTATAGCACCGGCTTCGCCCAGATGGCCGCGCGAAGGGCGTCGAGTGAGGACGGCGGCGCCCCCTCGAGGAGAACGACGGTGCGCTGGCGGCGCTCGATCGCGAAGACCGCGGCGCCGCTGGACCACGCGAGGAGCGGCGCGTCCGGGGAGAGCGGCGCGAGGCGGTGCTTGAGGGCCATCACGCGCGCGTAGTCCCGCGCGAAGGCCAGCGCCAGGTCCTCTGTGTCCCACACCGTGAGCGCGACGAGGACGGAGGCGCCCGTCGGGAGGTCCCACAGGGCATGGCGGTCGCCTCGCCAGCCGACGGTGTGGGCCGATTCACCCAGGAATCGGCGGAGGACCTCCGCGACACCGATCTCTCCCAGCTCGTCCTCGAGCGCCAGCCGTGAGCCGGCCGGGAGGACGGTGGCGAGGTCGGGCAGGGGGAGCAGGACCGGGTCCTCTCGCCGGTCGAGATAGCGCTCCGGGTGGAGGATCTGCGAGGATGACCGGGGCGGGTCCTGATAGAGCGCCGACAGCTGCGCCCACGGGTGGCGCTGTCGGAAGGCGTGAACGAAGCCGACACCCGCCGCGTACGGAAACGTGAGCATGGTCCGGATGTAGGCGGGTGCCCGCGCGACGACCGGGCCGGTGGCCGACGTCCGGATGGCGCGCTGGAGGTCGGCGACGTCCGGCAGGGCGGCGAAGTCGCGCCCGTCCCGGCGGAGGCTCAAGTCCTGCGAGAGGGCGACGGCCTCGCCCTCGACCAGCGCGTGACGGGCGACGCTTTCGTCGCTCCGTCCGGGCGCGGCACCCAGGAACCGGTCGAGATCGACGAGGCGGTCCTGGAGCACGTGAGCCAGCTCGTGAGTGAGCGCGTCGCGCCGCAGCTCGGGTGTCAGCCAGTTCGCGAGGACCATCCGCTTCGCCCCGGGATCGTAGTACGCGGCGGCCTGCTCGGCGAGGAGGTCCGCCAGGAAACCGGGCAGGTCGAAGTCGGCAGGGACGAGTCCCCACGCGACGAGCGCGCGCCGCTCGGCGTCCAGACGCGCAGGGGAGTACTTCCGGCCGAGCTCGGCGACGACGAACCGGCGGCGCTCCTCGCTGCTCTGGATCACGAGCGGAGGCGGGCTGCCAGGCGGCGGCAGTCCGCGGAGGGCCGCGAGGTCCCTCAAGAGACGCGCGGCCTCTGCCCTGAGCTCCGGCGGCACGAGGGTCTGCCCGGAGGCGCCGGAGACGACCGAGGCGAGGGACGCGGCCGCGAGGAGCCCGAGGAGAACGAGCCGCCCAGCCGACCGGGACGACCGCCGTGAGGGCGACACTGGGCCGCCCGCGTCCGTCACCGGATTCCGCCCGGGACGGGGCGAGGGGCGCCGCCCCGCGCGGCGAACGCGCGGTCCCGCAAGAGCGCGGCCACCGCAATCCCGCCGGCCACGAGGAGCGCCGAGCCGGCGAGCCGCCAGCCGATGGGTTCGCCGATGACCAGCGCCGTGGCGAGAACGCCGAAGAGCGGGGTCGTCAGGTTGAACGCCGCCAAGCCGCTGGGCCGGTACGTCTTGAGGAGCGACATGTTCGCGATGAAGTTGAATCCCGCGATCACGACACCCTGGTAGAAGAGCGAGGCGCCGAGACGCCAGGTGAGGACCGTGGGCGCGGATTCGAGCCCCCAGGAGAGGAGGAGGAACAGCGGCGTCCCCACGACGACCTGAGCGAGGAGCGGTTTGACCGGGTGGATGCGCTGGAGCTGTCGATTGAGGATCACCTGGCGGAGCGCGAGGAGGATCGCGCTCACCGATAGGACCACGTCCCCGGCGAGGACCGTGGAGCCGGGCTCCGGCGGCGCCAGGAGCTGGCCGGCAAAGAGCACGAGGATCCCGGCGAAGCCGAGCACGATGCCCCCGAGCGTCGCGGCCGTCAGCCGGTCGCCGGGAACGAGGAAGTGGGCCAAGAGGACGATGTAGACCGGGTAGGCGTTCAGGAGCACGGAGGCGTGCCCCGCCGTCGACAGCCAGACGCCCACGTTCAGCAGCCCGAGCTGGATGGCGAAGAGGAGGCCCAGCCCGAGGAGCGGCCAGCCTTCGCCGGGCTGGAGTCGGAACGGCGCGCGCGTCCAGAGGCCCCAGCCGACGACGCATGCTCCACCGATCGCGAACCGGAGGGCCGCCAGCATGAGGGGCGGCGAGTCCGCCACGCCGACCTTGACCGCCACGGTGTTCCCGCCCCACAGCGCGGAGAGCAGGAGCACGAGCGCGATGGCGCCGGCGTCGAGATCCCGAGGGGCCTGGGTCGCGGGCGCCATGAGCCAAGGCAGTGTACACTCGGTCGTCGTGAGACTCGGCATCATCGGATTCCCTGGCAGCGGAAAGACCACGCTGTTCAACCTCCTCACCGGCGCGGAGGCGAGCGTCGCCCAGCCGCCGGGACGCGGGCGCCTCAATGTCGGTGTCGTGCGCGTGCCCGACGACCGCGTGACGAGGCTCGCGGTGCTGTTCCAGCCGCGAAAGACGGTCTACGCGAGCGTCGAGGTGGTGGACCTCGCCGGCTTCGACCGCGGGGAGCGCGCGACCCTGGACGTGGGCGAGCTGCGGCAGGCCGACGCGCTCCTGCACGTGGTCAGAGCGTTCCCGTCACCCGCACTCGGCGCGGCGCCCCTGCCCGCGCGCGAGGTCCAGGCGCTCGAGGAAGAGCTGGTCCTCGCCGACCTGGAGATCGTCGAGCGCCGGCTCCAGAAGCTCGGCCCGGGACTCAAGCGAAAGCCAACCGATGCCGAGCGGCGCGAGCATGCGCTCCTCGCGCGGGTGCAGCGACCGCTCGAGGAGGGCGTGTCACTTCGCGCGCAGGAGCTGACGGCGGAGGAGGGGCGGCTCCTCCGCGGGTTTCAGTTCCTGTCGCAGAAGCCGATCCTCCACTGCCTGAACCTCGCCGAGGACGGCGTGGCCGGGCGCGCGAAGGTGCTGTCCGAGCTGGACGAGGTGGGCAAGCGGCCCGGGACTCTCGTCGGCTGGGTCTCGGCGGCGGTGGAGGGCGAGGTCGCCGCGCTCGCCCCCGAAGAGCAGCGGAGCTTCCTCGACGCGCTGGGGCTGCCCGAGCCGGCGCTCCACCGCGTGATCCGCGACGCCTACACGCTCCTCGGGCTGGCCAGCTTCTTCACGGTGGGAGAGGACGAGGTCCGCGCCTGGACGGTCCCGGCCGGCGCGGCGGCCGTCGAGGCGGCGGGGGCGATCCACTCCGACATCGCGCGCGGGTTCATCCGGGCGGAGGTGATCGGGTGGGCGGAGCTGCTCGAGATCGGGTCACTGGCCGAGGCTCGGAAGCGCGCCCTCCTCCGGCTCGAGGGCAAGGACTACCCCGTCCAGGACGGCGAGGTCTGCCACTTCCGCTTCAACGTGGGCCGCTGACCCGCGCGCCGCTCGGGCGCCGGCGCGGGCTCACGCCTTGGGGAAGTTCATGGCGTCCACGAACAGATCCTGGAAGTCGGGGTGGGTCGCGAGCGAAAGGTGCTCGATCGAGCGGGCGAGCCGCTCCGCGCGGGCGCGCTCCGCCTCGGAGACGAGCGCGAGCTGCGCCCCCAGCGCGGCGGCGTTGCCCACGTAGCGGATGCGATCGAGCGCCAGCGGGGGAATCAGCCCGATCCGCACGGCGCTCCGGATCGAGAGATAGTTGCCGAACCCGCCCGCGAGCATGAGGTCCGTGAGGGCCTCGTCCGGGACCCCGAGGACGTGCTGGAGCATCTGGATCCCGCCGCCGATCGCGCCCTTGGCGAGCTGGAGCTGGCGAATGTCGTCCTGCGTCAGGACGATCTCGCCGCCGCCCGCCGCCTCCCCGCGTGGCACGAGGATCAGAAGGCGCTCCTCGCCGCGCTGGGCGAGCCGTGCGGCCAGCGCTTCCGGGAAGCGATTGCGCCGCTCGATCTGGATGAGACCGGTCCAGTCGACCAGAGCGACGTCGAGCGCCGCCGCGACGGCGTCGATGAGCCCCGAGCCGCAGATGCCCTGGGGCGCACCATCGCCGATCACGTGGAAGCGCAGGTCTCCGTCCTCGACCCAGACACGGTCGATGGCCCCGACGGCTCCCCGCATGCCGTGACGGATCTGCGCGCCCTCGAGCGCCGGGCCGGCCGGGGCGGAGCATGCCATCAGCCGCTCCCGCGTCCCCATCACCACCTCGCCGTTGGTCCCGATGTCGACGACGGCGCGCACGCTGACGCTCTCGTCGAGGCGGGTGGCGAGGGCCGCGCCCACGGCGTCGGCGCCGACGAAGCCGGCCACGATGGGCAGGAAGCAGACGCGCGCCTCGGGGTTGACCTTGAGATGGAGGGTCCGCGCCGGCAGCACGAGCGGATGCCGGACGACGGCGGAGTAGGGCGACAGGCCCACGTACGTGGGATCGATGCCCAGCAGCACGTGATGCATGCATGTGTTGCCGACGACGGTCACCTTGTAGATCCACTGGGGCAGGACCCCGGTGCGCCCCAGCAGCTCGTCGACCTGCTGGTTCAGGAGCCCGATGATGCGGCTCTGGAGCTTCCGAAGGTTCGACGGATTCCACTGCGCGAAGGCGATCCGCGACATCAGGTCGCCGCCGAACGTCGCCTGGGGGTTCAGGCTCGACACCGAGGCCATCACCTCGCCGGAGGCGAGCTCGAGGAGCGTGGTGACCACGCTCGTCGTGCCGACGTCGATCGCGACCCCGAACGCCATCGCGGTCGTGTCGCCGCGCTCGACGCCGAGGGGCGCGCCGTGGAACGTGACGACCGTCACCTCGCCCTTGGCCTCGCGGAGCGTGGCCGGAAGCGTGCGGATCATATCGAGCGGCACGTCCTCGGGCACGAGGCCTGCCGCCAGCGCGAGCTGCTCGAGATCCGAGGTCTGGTGGTGCTCTTCCTGCGGCAGCTCGACCCGGACCACCTTCTTGCGGATCCCGGCGTCCATGGCCACCTGCGCCCGGACGACCGCGCCCGGCTCGACGCCCAGGATCTGGAACGCGCGCTCGTCGAGGGGCGGCGCGACCTGAACGACGAGCGGCTCCGTCGGCGCCAGCTGGCAGGAGAGGCGGTATCCCTCGCGCACCAGGTCGTTGCCGAGCTGAAGCTGGTCGCTGATCGTGCCGGGCGGGGCCACGCCCTCGACGACCTTGACCCGGCAGGACGTGCAGCGGCCGCGCCCGCCGCAGGTGGCCGTGATGTCCACTCCCTGGGCGTGCGCCGCGCGGAGCAAGACGGTGCCGGGCTCGACGGCGACCGTCCGGCGATCCGGCAGAATCGTCACGGAGACGGCAGACACGCCAATATTCTAGACCATGGGAGCCCGGGAACATCGCGACGCAGCGCTCGCTGCGACCCTCCGGGGCCGGCCCGGGGCGGACGGTATAGTAGGGCCGTGCAGGACCTCAGCCCGCCGGCCGGTCGCGTCGTGGCCGTGAGCATCGGGGGACGCGGCTTCGAGGACACGGGCGCCCAGCGGCTCGAGCGCGGCCGACTGGCGGTCTCCATCGTGGTCGAGGGGTTGCCGGTCGGGGACCTGCCTGTTGGAGCGCGGCTGCGCATTGGCGAGACCGCCATCGTGGAGCTGCTCGCGTCAGACGCGGCGGATGAGCCACGAGCCTCTCGAGAGGACGGCACGACTGGTGGGCTGGTGGAAGCCAGTGCCAGCGCCACCGTCCCGGCCGATGTGCTCGAACCCGGCTCCGTCGAGCCCGGCGACGGCGTCGCTCTCGAAGCAGTCGCTCTCCCGCTGACGGACGTCCTCGATCTCCACAGCTTCCGGCCGGAGGAGACGTCGAGGGTGGTGAGCGAGTATCTCGACGAGGCCCGCCGGGCCGGCGTGGGCGAGGTGCGCATCGTTCACGGCCGGGGCCGGGGCGTCCAGCGGGCGATCATCCGGCGTCTCCTCGCCGAGGCCCCCGGCGTGGCCGGGTTCGCCGACGCTCCACCGACACGGGGCGGGTGGGGGGCGACGGTCGTTCGCCTCCGCCGCGCGGAGGACGCGCCGTCGGCGTGAGGACCGTCGCGGTCGTGGCGCTCCTGGGCCTCGTGCTGACCGCGAGCGCCCTGGATCTGGCCCTCGGGGTGCTCTGGGTGGTGGCGCTCGTGGCCGTGCTTCTCCTACGGCGCCGGATCCGCCTGGCCGCGGTGCTCGTGCTCCTGGCGACCGCGGCTCTGCTCGTCTGGGGCGGCCGGCTCGGGTGGTTCGCGCCCCCGATCCCCGTCTCGTACGAGAGGGGCTGGGTTCCAGCTTGGGGTGAGCCGCGCGCGCCGTTCTCGACCGCCGGGGCCGCCGGCGATCCACAGCTTCTGGCCGCTCGAGCCCGGCTCGACGAGCTCAAGCGGGACGAGCTCCGCCTCACGGGATCGGAGCTCGAGCAGCGCGCCGGGGCCGTGATCGCGCTCTCGCGGCGGCTCGAGCCGCTCCGTGGCGACGCGCCGCGCGAGGCGGCAGCGGTGGAGGCGGCCGCGCGGCGGCTGGCCCGCACCCTGGCCGCGGTGGAATTCCGTGACCTCGAGGCTCGACGCGCGGCCGCTTCCGCCTACCTGGTCGAGCTGGACCGGCGGCTCGGGACCGCGAGAGACGGGAGCGAGGCGGCTTCCGTTCTCCGGGCGGCCGATCCTGCCGCCATGGCTCACGTGTCGCTCCGTCCCGTACGGGAGGATCTCGCGGCCGCCAGCGCCGCAGTGGACGCGTTGGTACGCGTCCTAGGGGGCGGGGTGCCGACGGCGGCCACGACCGCCACCGCGCGCTACGACGACAGCCGGAAGGAGCTTCGCCGGGAGGTGCGCTACGCGGTGACCGGCGCGCCCGGCGTCCGTCTGCTCCGCGTCGAGCTGCGCGCCTTCCGCGGCGCGGCGCCATCCGGGGCGCCGGTGAGCCTCGCCTACGCGGCGGGGGGTGAGGCCACGCGCCCGGTTCCGCCCGG
>JBGQGN010000175.1:0-7566 GCA_041497395.1 Methylomirabilia bacterium | reverse complement strand
TGCTTCCGGGGCCCAGCCCGCCGCGACGCCGCGGCCTTCTACCTCGCGCAGCTCGCTCAGGGCATCGTGATGGGTGAGCTCGACGTCCTTACGGGGCACGAGGCCGTCACGGTCCAGCCCACCGATTTCCTGGTGCTCGAGATCGCGTTCACCCGGAAGGTCCGGGTCAACCACTTCTCCGTGCGCGTCCGATGGCGCCGACGCCCGGACCCGACCGGGGCGCCCCCACGTCGGCGGGGAGCGGGCGACCTGCCCGCCCGCTCGCGGCCAGGAGGTCACCCAGAATTTACCTCGCCGTCATCCAGGCGCAACGCCGAGGCGCGAGACTCTCACACGGATGCGGATCACAGGTGATACGAGCGAGGTGACCGTGCGACAGTCGGGTGACGGACTCGGCCGGCGTCCCGCGGCCCGCGTTCTGGTTGTCGAGGACGAGCGGGACGTCGCCGAGCTGATCCGGTACACGCTGACCCGTGAAGGGTTCGAGGTCGTGGTCGCGACGAACGGTGCCGATGCGCTCCGGCAGACGCAGGAGAGCCGGCCCGACCTGGTGCTGCTCGACCTCATGCTCCCGCAGGTGAACGGGTGGGAGCTGTGTCGGCGGCTCAAGCAGGACCCGGCCACGCGCGCCGTGCCCGTGATCATGCTCACCGCGCGATCCGAGGAAGGCGACAAGGTGCTCGGCTTCGAGCTCGGGGCCGACGACTACGTGACGAAGCCGTTCTCCACGCGGGAGCTGGTTGCCCGGGTCCGCGCGGTCGTTCGACGGACCCGGCCGCCCGAGATGGAGGAACGGCGGCACCGGATCAAGGTGGGCGACCTCGTGGTGGACCGCCAGCGGTTCGAGGTCACGGTGGGCGGGCGCCCGGTGGGGCTCACCCCGAAGGAGTTCGAGCTGCTCGCGACGCTCGCCGCCGAGCCGGGCCGGGTGTACGGACGGGACGAGCTCCTCGACCTCGTGTGGGGCCGGGACGGCTTCGTCGAACCCCGCACCGTCGACGTGCATCTCGCGCGTCTGCGCGCCAAGTTCGTGGCGGCGCGCCTTCCGGAGCCTGCCATCGAGACCGTCCGGGGCGTGGGATACCGCTACCGGGAGTCCGGCCGGTCGCCCTCGTAACACCGATGTTACGCGAAGGTAATGCGACCGACACGCGCACCATCAACCCTAGAGCAATGAATGGAGGGAGACGCATGAAGACGAGAGCGATCGTGGCGGCCGGAGCCCTGGCGGCGATCCTGGGAGCGGGGGTCGCCGCCGCCCAGGTCCAGGTGGATCCGGGCCTGCCCGCCTACAAGACCGTCAGTGGCATCAGCGGAAACATCTCCAGCGTCGGCTCGGACACGCTCAACAATCTCATGACGCTGTGGGCGGAGCAGTTCCAGAAGTTCTACCCCAACGCCAAGATCCAGATCGAGGGCAAGGGCTCCTCGACCGCGCCGCCCGCGCTGATCGCGGGGGCCGCTCAGCTCGGCCCGATGTCACGGTCGATGAAGGGCACCGAGATCGACGGCTTCGAGAAGAAGTACGGCTACAAGCCGACGGCGATTCGCACCTCCGTTGACGCGCTCGCGGTGTTCGTGAACAAGGACAATCCCGTCAAGTGCCTCACGCTCGCTCAGGTCGACGCCGCGTTCTCCAAGTCCCGGCGGGGCGGGCACTCCGAGGACGTGAAGACGTGGGGTCAGCTCGGCCTCACGGGCGAGTGGGCGTCGAAGCCGATCAGCCTCTACGGCCGGAACTCGGCCTCCGGGACCTACGGGTTCTTCAAGGAGCACGTCCTGAAGAACGGCGACTACAGGGACGAGGTGAAGGAGCAGCCTGGCTCGGCGGCGGTCGTCCAGGGAGCCACGGTCGACCGATTTGCGATGGGCTACAGCGGAATCGGGTACGCGACGGCGGGGGTCCGCGCCGTGCCGCTGGCCGAGAAGGCCGGCGCGGCCTGCGAGGAGGCCAGTGCGGACAACGCGTACAGCGGCGCTTACCCCCTCGCTCGATTCCTGTTCGTGTACGTCAACAAGCCGCCGGGCAAGACGCTCGACCCCCTGACGCGCGAGTTTTCGAAGCTCATTCTCTCCAAGGAAGGTCAGGAAGTGGTGGTCAAGGATGGCTACTTCCCGATCCCGGCCCAGATCGCCAAGGAAGAGCTGGGCAAGATCCAGTAGATGGCCGTCAACACGGAGACCCTCGGTTCGGGCGGGCCGGCGATCCCGGCCCGCCCGATCGCCGTATCGCCGGCCCGGACACTGCGCCGCATCGGCATCGACCGCTGGACCTCGCGGCTGGTCATCGTCGGGGGACTCGTCGTCATCGCATCGATCCTCGGGATCCTGCTCGTGATCCTGGCCGAGACCTGGCCCCTGTTCCGGCCGCCGACGGCGCGGCTCCTCGCGACGGTCGCGACGGGGCAGGGCGCGACTCCCTGGAGCACGCCAGGCTCCGAGGGCTTCGACGTCGACGAGTACCGTGAGGTCGCGTTCGCTCTGACCCGGGATGGTGCCGTCAGGTTTCAGTCGCTGAAGGAGGGGGTGCCGATCCCGCCCGTGCCGATTCCCGGTCTGGTGGGAGCCCGGATGACCGCGACCGCCACATCCGGGAAAGGTCGCTACGTCGTGGGCACGTCGGACGGTCGCGTGCTGCCGGTCGAGGTCGGGTTCGACGTGGCCTTCGCCGAGGGCATTCGCACGGTCACCCCGAAGGTGACGTTTGGCGATGCCATGACCGTCGACCCCGATCAGCGGCGCCCGGTCCTTCGCGTGGCTGTCGTCACCACCGACGCCGGTCCGCTGACCGTCGCGCAGGTCGGCCCGACGGAGCTGGAGCTTCAGACCGTCCTGGAGCGCAAGGCTCTCGTCGGCCCGAGTCGCCGAGAGGAGACGCGTCAGACGCTCACGCCCGCGGTCGAGGGCGAGATCACGGCACTCAGGCTCGATGGGCGCGGCGAGGACCTCTTTCTCGGGACGTCGCGCGGTCAGCTCCTCCGGTACGATCTTCGGGCGACATCCGGGCCCGTACTCGCCGAGACGGTCGACGCCACCGCCGATCGCTCCGCCATCAGGGTGCTGGGGCTTCTCATCGGCGACCGCACGCTCGTGACGGGTGACGAGGTCGGGGGCGTGTCGAGCTGGCAGGTGGTGCAGGCCCCGACCGGCGGTCGTCGCCTGACGCGTATCCACCGGTTCGCGCCGCACGGCGCGCCGGTGCTTGGCTTCGCGGCGTCGCGACGCGACAAGGGGTTCGTGACCGGCGACTCGCGGGGAGGTCTCCACGTCGCCTTCGGCACGTCCGGCCAGACCCTGTTGACCCTGGAGACGCCGGGTGGGGATCCGCTCCGAGCTGTCGCCTTCGCCCCCAAGGCTGACGGTCTCGTGACGCTCGACGACGCGGGCCGGCTTCGGAGCTGGCAGCTGGACAACCGGCACCCCGAGATCACGCTCACCACGCTTTTCGGGAAGGTGTGGTACGAGGGGTACCCGGGCCCCGCGTACGTCTGGCAATCCACCGGCGGCACGGACGATTTCGAGTCGAAGTACAGCCTCAGCCCCCTGATCTACGGGACGCTGAAGGGCACCTTCTACGCGCTCCTGCTCGCGGTGCCGCTGTCCCTGCTGGCGGCCGTCTACGTCAGCGAGTTCATGCACCCGACCATCAAGAGCTACGTGAAGCCGGTGGTCGAGATCATGGCCGCGCTGCCGAGCGTCGTGCTCGGCTTCCTGGCTGGCCTGTGGCTGGCGCCCGTGATCGAGCGGATCGTGCCGGGGATCTTTCTGGCTCCGGCCGTGCTCGTGGTGGCCATCCTGGCGGCGCTTCTCGTCTGGCAGCTCGTACCGGGCTCCCTTCGCGGCCGGCTTCGTGGCGGCACGGAGATCCTGCTGCTCGTCCCCGTCGTCGTGGCGGGCCTCTGGACGGCCTTTGCCCTCGGCGGCGTGGTCGAGGCGACGCTCCTCGGCGGCAGCTACCGGGAGTGGCTCCAGTCGGTGCTGGGCCTCACCTACGACCAGCGGAACTCCCTGGTCGTGGGGATCGCGATGGGCTTCGCGGTGATCCCGATCATCTTCACGATCGCGGAGGACTCCCTCGCGAACGTCCCGGGGCACCTGCGCGCGGGCTCGCTGGCCCTCGGCGCCACCCGGTGGCAGACGGCCGTGCGCATCGTGCTGCCCACCGCCAGCCCGGGCATCTTCTCGGCCGTCATGATCGGGTTCGGCCGGGCGGTGGGCGAGACGATGATCGTCCTCATGGCCACCGGCAACACACCGGTCATGGACTGGAGCATCTTCAACGGCTTCCGGGCACTCTCGGCGAACATCGCCGTCGAGCTGCCAGAGGCGCCGGAGGGCGCCACGCTGTTTCGGGTCCTGTTCCTCGCGGCGCTTCTGCTCTTCTGCCTGACCTTTGCGGTCAACACCGCGGCCGAGATGGTGCGCCTCCGGCTCCGGCAGAAGTTCCGCTACCTGTGAAGCGTCTCTGGCGGACCGGAGAGCCGTTCATCTGGCTCACCGGGGGGGCGCTGTGTGTGGCCCTCCTGATGGTGGCCGGGCTGGTCGGCCTCATCCTGATGAACGGGCTCGGATTCTTCTGGCCCCGGGAGGTGACGCGGCTCACCCTCCTGGACGGCAAGACCGTCACCGGCCAGCTGGTCGAGCGCGAGGAGATTCCGGGGAAGCCCGGCCAGCATCGGGTCAAGTTGAAGGTCGGCAACCGCGACCTCTACGGCGCCGACTTCCTCTGGCTCGACGAGAGTCAGGTGGGCGGGCGCGCGCACCCGCCGGAGGTCGCGGTCATCGAGCGGACCGAGTGGGGCGTGCTGATCGGCACCATCAAGGAGATCCGGGAGGCGGGGGGGAGAGTCCTCACGACCGGGCCCATCGTCGATAAGGACGCCTTGCACGGACTCCTCGCCGACGCCGCCCGGGTGCGCCGGGAGATCCGGGCGATCGAGACGGGCGCCATCGGCGCGATCAACCACCGGCAGGAGCGGATCCGGCTCCGGCTCCGGACGCTCGAGCGCGAAGGTGGGTTCGACGGCCCGCAGGCGCGCGCCCTCCGGGAGGAGCTGGCGGGGCTCGACGCGCGCTACCAGGCCCAGGCGACGCGCCTCGGAGAGCTCCGCGCGCAGCAGACCGCCAGTGTCGTGGTGGCCGCCGACGGCGGCAAGCAGAAGGAGCTGCCCCTCGGCCAGGTCGTCGACGTGTACTTCCCGAACGCCATGGGCGTTCCGGCGAAGGTCGCTCACTACGCCGGGAAGGCGTGGGAGTTCGTGTCGGACGATCCGCGGGAGTCGAACACCGAGGGGGGCGTGTTCCCGGCCATCTTCGGCACCGTCATGATGGTCATGATCATGAGCGTGCTGGTGACACCGCTGGGCGTGCTGGCGGCCTTCTACCTGCGCGAGTACGCGAAGCAAGGCGCGTTCGTGAGCATGGTCCGCATCGCCGTCAACAACCTGGCCGGCGTGCCGTCGATCGTCTTCGGCGTCTTCGGCGTGGGCTTCTTCGTCTACCTCGTCGGTGGATCGATCGACCGGCTCTTCTTCTCCGAGTCCCTGCCGACGCCCACGTTCGGGACGGGCGGCATCCTGTGGGCCTCGCTCACGCTGTCCCTGCTGACGGTGCCCGTCGTGATCGTAGCCACGGAGGAGGGGCTGGCCGCGATTCCGCGTGGTCTCCGCGAGGCGTCGCTCGCCCTCTCGGCGACGAAGCTCGAGACGACGCTGCGCGTGGTCCTGCCGGCGGTCACGCCCTCGATCCTTACCGGCCTCATCCTCGCCATGGCCCGCGCGGCCGGCGAGGTGGCGCCGCTCATGATCACCGGCGTCGTCAAGCTTGCGCCCGCCTTGCCGGTCGATGGCTTCTGGCCGTTCGTCCACCTCGACCGGAAGTTCATGCATCTGGGGTTCCACATCTACGACGTGGGCTTCCAGTCGCCGAACGTCGACGCCGCGCGCCCGATGGTCTTCACGACCACGCTCCTCCTCCTCCTCATCGTGGTGTTCCTCAACTTCTTCGCCATCGCGATGCGGAACCGGCTCCGCCGGAAGTACGCGACCTCGGCGGTCTAGGGAGAGCGCCATGTCCGTCAACGTCTCGGTCACCGGCGGCCTCAGCTCCGACGTGCGCTCGACTCTGGTCATGGAGATGCCCATGGTCGAGATCGAGCAGGTCAACCTCTGGTACGGGGCGAAGCAGGCGCTCAAGGACGTCAACATGTCCATCCCCAAGCACCGGATCACGGCCTACATCGGGCCCTCGGGCTGCGGGAAGAGCACGCTGCTCCGGTGCCTGAACCGGATGAACGACCTCGTGGACGGCGTCCGGATCACCGGAAGCATCCGCATCGGCGGGACCGACATCCATGACCCGCGGCTCGACGTGACCGACCTCCGCAAGCGCGTGGGCATGGTGTTCCAGAAGTCGAACCCGTTTCCGAAGTCCATCTTCGAGAACGTCGCCTACGGTCCGCGCATTCTTGGCGTCGGAAGTCGCGGCGAGCTGGAGGCGATCGTCGAACGAAGCCTCCGCGCGGCGGCCCTGTGGGACGAAGTGTCGGATCGGCTGCACGAGAGCGCACTCAGTCTCTCGGGCGGGCAGCAGCAGCGGCTGTGCATCGCCCGCGCCATCGCCGTCGAGCCGGATGTCCTGCTCATGGACGAGCCGTGCTCCGCGCTCGATCCCATCGCCACGGCGAAGATCGAGGAGCTGATGCTGGAGCTGAAGTCGAGCTACACCATCGTGATCGTCACCCACAACATGCAGCAGGCCGCCCGGGTGTCGGACTACACGGGCTTCATGCTTCTGGGCGAGCTGGTCGAGTTCGGGGTGACCAAGGAGTTGTTCACCATGCCGAAGGACCCGAAGACCGAGGCCTACATCACCGGCCGGTTCGGCTAGGTCGCGGAGGGCGGCCATGGAGCGACACTTCGAGGTCGAGCTTCAGGCGATCCGGGAGAAGCTCCTCGCGATGGGGAGCCTGGCCGAGACCATGATCCACAAGAGCGTGCGGGCGCTCGTGGACCGGGACGAGGGGCTGGTGCAGGCGGTCCTGGCCCACGAGGAGGAGATGGATCTCCTCTGCATCGAGGTGGACGACCGCTGCTTCACGCGCCTGGCCCTCCAGCAGCCGATGGCCTCCGATCTCCGCTTCCTGGTGGCCAGCATCAAGATCAACAGCGACCTCGAGCGCATGGCCGATCAGGCCGTGAGCATCGCGCTCCGGGCGCGGTCGCTGATCCATGAGGCTCAGGTCAAGCCGCTCATCGACATCCCACGGATGGCCGCGCTGGCCCAGGACATGGTGCGGAAGAGCCTGGACGCCTTCGTGCGCCGGGATCCGGAGCTGGCCCGAGCGGTGATCGAAGAGGACGACGCCGTCGACAGCCTGCGTGACCAGGTGTTCCGCGAGCTGCTCGTCTACATGATGGCGGACACGTCGACGATTCCGCGTGCCCTGGCGCTCATCCTGATCTCCCGCAACCTCGAGCGGATCGCGGATCACGCGACCAACATCGCCGAGGACGTGATCTACATCGTGCGGGGCGAGGACGTGCGGGAGCGCGGCGACAAGGAGCT
>JBGQGN010000174.1:0-7579 GCA_041497395.1 Methylomirabilia bacterium | reverse complement strand
TGCCGCATCGCCCGGCGCATGATCCGCCGGAGCACGTAGCCCCGCCATTCGTTCGAGGGCGAGACCTGGTCCGCCATCAGGAACGCCGTCGCGCGCGCGTGGTCGGCGATCACGCGCATGGACACGTCGTCGTCCTCGCGGGCGCCGTAGGCCTTCCCGCAGCGACGCTCGACGTCGGCGATGAGCGGCCGGAGGAGATCCGTGTCGAAGTTCGAGGACTTCCCCTGGACGACGGCGGCGACCCGCTCGAGGCCCATGCCGGTGTCGATCGAGGGCTTGGGGAGCGGCGTGAGGCGGCCCGAGGCGTCGCGGTCGAACTGCATGAACACGAGGTTCCAGATCTCGAGCCACCGGTCGCACTCGCACGCGGGCCCGAGGCACCGGCGCCCGGCAGCCTCCTCGGCACACGGGAGATGGTCGCCCTGGTGGAAATGGACCTCCGAGCAGGGCCCACAGGGTCCCGTGTCCCCCATCGCCCAGAAGTTGTCCTTCTCCCCCAGGCGCAGGATCCGGTCCTGCGGAACGTACGCCTTCCAGAGCTCGAACGCCTCGTCGTCGTCGGTGAAGACCGTGGCGCAGAGCCGTCCGGCCGGAATGGCAAGGTCTCGGGTCAGGAATTCCCAGGCGGAGGCGACCGCCTCGGCCTTGAAGTAGTCGCCGAAGGAGAAGTTCCCCAGCATCTCGAAGAACGTGTGGTGGCGGGCCGTGCGCCCCACGTTCTCCAGATCGTTGTGCTTGCCGCCCGCCCGCACGCACTTCTGGCAGGTCGTGGCCCGGACGTACTCGCGACGCTCTTCCCCGAGGAAGACCGCCTTGAACTGGACCATCCCGGCGTTCGTGAACAGGAGCGTCGGGTCGTTGGCGGGAACGAGAGATGACGAGCGGACGATGGTGTGGCCGGTCCGCTCGAAGTAGCGGAGAAACGTGTCCCTGAGCTCGTGTCCGGTCATAGGACCCTCATGATACCATCGGCGCCCTGCGGTCCCGGGGCGCCCGCGTGGCGCCCGTGCGCACGCGCCGGTTCGATCCCGGATCCGTGCGGAAGGGAGGTTCATGAGCAAGTCTGGGGGCAAGCCCGGCGACCTCGCCCGACCCTTCCGGGTCACGGACGGGCGCCACTTCCGCTTGTCGTCCATCGACCCGGGGGACACGCGACGATTCGACTCCAAGAAGCGCGCGCGCGACCGCCTCGAGCGAGACATCGAGCTCCTCGCGGAGCTGCAGGAGAAGCTCTACGCCCAGGACCGGTGGGCTCTCCTCCTGATCTTCCAGGCGATGGACGCCGCCGGGAAGGACAGCACGATCAAGCACGTCATGTCGGGGGTGAACCCGCAGGGGTGCCAGGTCTATTCGTTCAAAGCGCCCTCGGACGAGGAGCTCGACCACGACTTCATGTGGCGCACCACCTGCCGCGTCCCCGAGCGGGGCCGGATCGGCATCTTCAACCGGTCCTACTACGAGGAGGTGCTGGTCGTCCGGGTCCACCCCGAGTTGCTCGCCCGGCAGCGGCTGCCGGCGAAGCTCATGACCCGCGACATCTGGCGGGAGCGCTACGAGGACATCAACGCGTTCGAGCGCTACCTGGCCCGGAACGGCGTCGTCGTGCGGAAGTTCTTTCTCCACGTGTCCCGCGAGGAGCAGCGACGGCGCTTCCTCGAGCGACTCGACGAGCCCGAGAAGAACTGGAAGTTCTCCCTCGCCGACGTCCGGGAGCGCCGCCACTGGGACGAGTACATGGCGGCCTACGAGGACGTGATCCGTCGCACCAGCTCTTCCTACGCGCCCTGGTATGTCGTGCCCGCCGACCACAAGTGGTTCACGCGCCTGGTGGTCGTCTCGGCGATCCTCGACGCGCTGTCCTCGCTCGATCTCGCGTTTCCGGGCGTCGAGCCCGACCGCATGAAGGAGCTCGAGGCCGCGCGCGTGACGCTCGCCAACGAAGCGGCGCCGGGAACCCCTCAGCCGGCCGGCCGACGGCGAGGATCGGCGTAGACGTTGCCGGCGCGGGTCTCGCGAAGGAAGAGCGAGACGAGGAACGCGCAGAGGATCAGGACCGCGGACGCGGCGAAGCTCGCCCGGTACGCCTCGACTGGGTAGACGCGCGCCCCCCCGACCGTCTCTCCGGCCCAGCGGGCGTCGAGCAGGGTGCCGAGGAGACCCTGTGTCAGCGCGGCCCCGACGAACCCACCGAGGTTCACGGCCGCGACAGCGATGCCGGCGAGCTCGGGGGGGTTGACCTCGCGGCCGAGCGGCCAGGTCAGCACGAACGCTGCCCCCACCAGGCCCATCCCGAACAGGAGCGCGTAGAGACCCCACAGCGGCAGGCGGCCGAGCGTGAGGACGAACACGAGCCAGCCGACGAACTGCGCGGCCGTCAGGACCGTGTAGGGCAGCCGCCGGCGGCGAAGCACGCGGTCGGAGACGAAGCCGGTCAGCGGCCCGGCGACGAGGAGCGCCAGGGACGTCGCGCTCGCGTAGAGCGCCGCGTCCGTCATGCCGAGGCCGTAGACGTCGCGGAGGCAGGGGACGATCCAGAAGAAGAGGTTGTTCGCCGCCGAGTAGAGGAAGAAGAACGCGAGGAAGGGCGGCCAGGTGTGGGGATTGCCCAGCACCCGCCCCAGCCCCGCAAGGACCGCGGACCACCCCGGCGCCGGGGCCGCGGCGCCCCGATGCCCGGGAGGCTCGTCGCGGACGAACGCCAGACAGAGGCCGGCGCCACCGAGCGTGACGATCCCGACGGCCACCAGCGCTCCGCGCCAGCCGAGACGGGTTGCGAGCCAGGCGACCGGCGCCGTGCCCACCAGCCCGCCCAGCACCCCCGTCGCGGCCGTCGCGGCGGAGAGCGTGGCGAAGTATGAGGGGGGAAACCACACCACCGCGATCTTGAGCGCCCCGACGAACATGACGGAGGCGCCGGCGCCGACGAGGAACCGGCCAGCGAACAAGAGGGCCGAGCCCGGCGCGAGCGCCATGAGAAAGGTCCCCGCCCCCATCACCAGGCCGCCGGCGGCCACCACCCACCGGACGCCCAGCCGGTCCAGGAGGACGCCCGCCGGGATCATCAGGCCGGCGTAGGCGTAGAAGTAGGTTGCCGAGAGGAGGCCGATGATCGCGCCCGTCGCGCCGAAGTCCTGCATCAGCTCCTTGGCGAACACCCCGGGCGCGGCGCGGTGGAAGAACGCGAAGAGAAACAGGAAGGCGGGGATGCCCCACATGAGCCACGCTCGCGGAGCGGGGCGGACCGGGCTCGTCACGCGCGGCTTCCGGGGGGAGCGACCCGCCGGGGGCGGGCGTCCGAGACGCTCAGCGCGCCGCGGGCCTGACGCCGTGGGCACCGGACGGCGCGGCCGGCGGTGGCGCGACGCCGACCCGGGCGAGGCGCAGCTGACGGATCTGCGCGGCGTGCTCGTGCGTGTGGGTCGCGTGGAAGGCGAGCCAGCGCGCGAGCGGGTACGGGCCCTCCTCGCTGTGGGTTCCTGCCCGCGCCCAGTCGTCCGCGGTCAGCCGGTCGAGCAGCTCGGCCGTCGTGTCATGGGCCGCGCGGATGGCGTCGAGGGCGGGCTCGATCGGCCGCGCCGCGTACGCGAGCCGCCGCCGGTAGACCTCCTCGTCGAAAGCCGGGAGGAAGGGCGCGTCCTCCGTGAGAAGGCGCCGCAGCCGGACCGCCCCCGTCAGCTCGGCGTCCTCCAGATGGTGGACCACGTCTCGCACGCTCCACGCTTCCGGGCTCGGCCGCCAGTCGAGCTCGTCCGGCGTGAGCCCGTCCAGCGCCGCGAGAAGCGTCCCGGAGCCCGCCCGGTACCGCGCCACCAGCTCGGCCCGCCCGCCGTCCGACGCGGCGCCCGCCCGCGACACGGTCAGCGCGGCCGAGCGGCCCAGCCCGCCCGGTTCTTCCGGATCTGGTCGGCGTGGACGTTGCCGTGGTCGGCGTAGATGCGGAGCCACCTCTCGGTGGAGTACGCACCGCTCTCCGAGTGCGTGCCGGTGCGGCGCCAGTCCGCGTCCGTCATGGACTCGAGGAGCTGCGCCGTGGTCGCCCGGGCGGCCTCGAACGCGCGGAGGGCAGGCTCCCACGGGCGCTCCTGGTAGCGGAAGCGCCGGGCGTAGTCGGCCTCGTCGTAGCCCCGGATGACCGGGTCGTCCTCGATCAGGAGCCGCCGGAGCCGGACGCCGGAGATCGTCTCGCTGTCCGCGAGGTGATGCACGACCTCGCGCGCGCTCCACTCGCCCGCCGCGGGGCGCCAGTCCCGCTCGTCGGGGGCGATCCCCGCCAGCGCCCGCACCACCTCGTCGTATCCCGCCTTGTACGTCGCGATCAGGCTCTGCCGTTCCGCGGGGGTCATGAGCGCCTCCTGAGTGGGTGGAGAGGATACGCGCGTCCCGGTCGTCTCGCGCCCGGGTGGCGCCGGCGCCGTCCAGGAGGCCCGCCGGGTCGGCGGCCCAGCCCGCCCCTCCCGCGCTACGCCTCCACGGCCGCCTCCGGGACGGCGTCGCGACAGAGCGCCCAGAGCACCTGCCGGACGACGTCCCCAGGATACCCTCGGCGCCGAAGATAGTCATGGAGCCGCCGCGCGGCCTGGTCGGGGGCGCGACGCCGGAGGATCGCCAGGCGCCGCACCGCCGCGACCTGCGCCCGGGCCAGCTCACTCGTGTCCTCGAAGGCACGATCGATCGCGGCCTCCACGAGCGGGCGCGCGACGCCGCGCGCCCGGAGCTCCCCGCGCAGGCGCTGGCGCCCGAACGATCGCCCCCGGGCCCGCGACTCGGCCCAGGCGGCGGCAAAGGCGCGATCGTCCACGTAGCCGCGCGCCTCGAGCTCGGCCACCACGGCCTCGGCCACGTCCGGGGGCGCGCCGCGGCGGCGAAGGCGACCGGTGAGCGCCTGCCGTGTCCAGGGCTTCCGGGCAAGCAGATCAAGGGCCACGGTACGCGCTCGACGCGCGTCGAGCGCCTGCCGGGCCCCCGCCGGCCGAGCTCGCCGGAACGCGGTCACCGGAATGATCCCGAGCGATAACTCGCGCGGACCGTCAGTCCCCGTTCGCGACGGGCTTGAGGCCGACGGCGTGGCGGACCGCCGTCTCCATCTCGGCCAGCATCTTCGGGTTCTCCTTGAGGAACTTCCGGGCGTTGTCACGGCCCTGGCCGATGCGCTGGTCGCGGTACGAGAACCACGTGCCGCTCTTCTCGACGATCCCCTGCTCCACCGCGAGGTCGAGCACGTTGGCCTCGCGGGAGATCCCCTCGCCGTACATCACGTCGAACTCCGCCTCGCGGAATGGCGACGCGAGCTTGTTCTTCACCACCTTGACCTTCGTGTGGACGCCGACCGATTCCGTCCCCTGCTTGAGGGCGTCCATCCGCCGGATGTCCAGGCGAACCGAGGCGTAGAACTTCAGCGCGCGGCCCCCCGGGGTCGTCTCGGGGCTGCCGAACATGACGCCGATCTTCTCGCGGATCTGGTTGATGAAGACCACGGCGGTGCCGGAGCGCGCGATCGCGGCGGTGAGCTTCCGGAGAGCCTGCGACATGAGCCGCGCCTGGAGCCCCGGCAGCGAATCTCCCATCTCGCCCTCGAGCTCGGCCTTCGGCACGAGCGCCGCGACGGAGTCGATCACGATGACGTCGATCGCGCCCGAGCGGACCAGGTGCTCGGTGATCTCGAGCGCCTGCTCGCCCGTGTCGGGCTGCGAGATCAGCAGCTCGTCGATGTTCACGCCGAGCCTCTTCGCGTAGGGCGCGTCGAGCGCGTGCTCGGCGTCGATGAACGCCGCGTAGCCGCCCGAGCGCTGGGCCTCGGCGATCACGTGGAGGGCGAGCGTGGTTTTCCCGGAGGACTCCGGCCCGTAGATCTCCGTGACACGCCCACGCGGAATCCCGCCTACGCCGAGCGCCAGGTCGATGGTGAGCGCGCCGGTCGGGATGACTGCCATCTCCTCGAGCGCGCCCGACGCGCCGAGCTTCATCACGGCGCCCTTGCCGAACTGGCGCTCGATCTGGGACAGCGCCAGCTCGAGCGCTTGCCGCCGGTCCTTGTCGGCCTTCGATTCGGACTTCGACTCCGCCTTGGACTCTGCCTTGGATTCTGCCATCACGTCCCTCCGTTCGTCCCCGCGCGACTTCCGGGTCGCCGGGCTTGGCCGCGGGTTTCGCTCCATGTCGGCGCCATTCTAGAGGGGGCGCGCTCGACATGTCAACAGAAGATGAGTACACTACCCCTCGGGGCCGTCGGTCAGTTGACCCCCGATGGATCGGCCAGGGGGGCCTCCGCCAGGACGCTGTATCGCGACCCCCGCGGACCGAGGTCCGATCGCATCAGGTGGAGCGCCCCCACCCGGACCTCGCCAAATGCGGGCCCCACTCCCAGCACGCTCGCCAGGTCGCCAGCTCCACGTGGATCCCGTGCCCGGGCAAGCGTGACGTGGGGATGGAAAGGCCGGCTCTCCCCTGGCATACCCCGCGCGACCAGCGCCGCTTCGAGCGCGGCGTAGAGCGTTTCGAGCTCCTCGCCCCCGGCAGCGACGCTGGCCCACAGCACCCGCGGCGCTCGTCCCGACGGAAAGCCCCCGAGCCCCCCGAGGCTGACCGTGAACGGCGCGACGGCCGCCGCGGCAGCCGCCACCGCTTCCCGGACCTGCTCGAGCCTCATCGGCTCGATCTCGCCCAGAAACCGGAGCGTGAGATGGAGATTGTCCGCCCGCACCCACGCGAGCCCTCGCGTCTGTCCGCGAAGCTCCGCACTCACCCGAGCCAGACCAGCTCGCATGCGATCCGGCAACAGCACCGCGACGAAACTTCGGACCGCCCCCTCGCTCATCGGGCCGTGCCCACGTCGCGCGCTCGCTGGCTTCCATTCGCCTCAGGATTCTCGCAACAGTGATGCCACCCGCCGCGGATCGCCGTGTGGGCCGCAGGGACGCGGTGGGCCGGCACGTTCAGGCGGCTCCAGCAGCGACGCCGCATCCCGGGCCGGCACCGTGCGCATACGGGATGACACGGAAGAGAGACATGCCGGACGGCATGCGGAGACGCGATCAGCTCAGGTCGCCTCGAGACAGCGGCGACGGAGGAGATCCAGGGCCCGCACGGCGGAGAGGGCCTTGTTGCCTTCCCGGTCGCGGTCGAAGCGGTGGCGCTCGACGACGGCGCCCTGCCGGTCCGCGAGGCCAACGAACACGGTGCCGACCGGCTTCGTCGGCGTGCCGCCGTCGGGGCCGGCGATCCCGGTGACGGAGACCCCGACATCGGTGCCCGCGCGCTCGCGCGCCCCGCGCGCCATCGCCTCGGCGCAGGCCGCCGAGACCGCACCGTGCTCCCGCAGCACGGCCTCCGGCACGCCCAGGAGCGCCTGCTTCGCCTCGTTCGAGTAGACGACGAACCCCCGCTCGAAATAGGCCGAGCTGCCGGCAACTTGGGTCAGCCGGTGGCCCACGAGGCCGCCGGTGCAGGACTCGGCGAGGGCGACGGTGAAGCCCCGCGCGCGAAGGAGGCGGCCGACGACGACCTCGAGCGCCTCGTCGTCGACACCGTACCAGGCAGCGCCGAAGGCCCCGCGGAGCGCAGGCTCGAGCGCGCCGAACGC
>JBGQGN010000173.1:0-7597 GCA_041497395.1 Methylomirabilia bacterium | reverse complement strand
CGCGCCTCGGTGGCGATCTTCTCCGGGTCGAAGCGGTTGATCTCGTCGATCAGCTCGTTGGTGATCAGCTCCGGCACCGTCACCGCCTGCTTGATGATGCCGGTCTTCAGCATGAAGTCCTAGCCTGCGTAGTCCCTGTACCAGTCCTGGCGCGCGCGAAAATCGTCCGGATATCGTGTGACCTTGTCAGCCGCGAACTCGAAATCGTCACCCTCGCGAGCGATGGTTTCGACGAGGTTCTGAGCGTCGAAGCAATAGCCGCTGTAGCGCGTGGGCGACTGGGCGGCGAGCCAGACCCACGCTTTGCCGAGTGTGACCGGATCCGCCCAGCTCGCTCGGAGGTCCGCTGACGCCCGATCGTACTCCGCCCAGGTCACTCGTGTCGGCTTGATGCGGACACCCGGTCCGATCGTATTGAGCGCGATGTTGTGAGCTCTGGCTTCGAGCGAGAGCGATTTCACGAATCCCTCGATGCCATGCTTGATCGTGCAGTATGCGATCTCCTCCTTGTAGCCGCGCATGCTCGAGCCACTGGCGATGCCGATGATGTGGCCTCCGCCTTGCGCCTTCATCCGAGGCCAGGCGGCGTACGTGCAGTTGAACAGGCCGCCGATACCGACACTGATCTGACGTGACCATTCCTCCGGCGTGGTCGCCTCAAACGTGAGCAACGGCATGTAGATCGCATTGTGCACCACGACATCCAGCCGCCCCCAGCGATCGACGATCGTCTCCACGACACGCCGGCACTCGGCGAGATCGGCAACGTCGGAGCGGCAACTGAGCAGGTCCGTCCCGTCGCCGGCGAGGTCTCGAGCAGAGCGGCCCAGCTCGTCGTCGTCAATATCCGTCACGCACACCCTGGCTCCCGCGAAGCCGAACGCTCGGGCGATTCCCCACCCCAGGCCGCGCGCCGCGCCAGTGACGAGCGCAACGCTACCCGTGCGCAGCATCATCGTCTGGTCCTCTCGATCGTCCGACCGACGTGGAGCTACCCGTCCAGCCGCCCGGCCACGGCGAAGCGCCGCCGGATCGCCCGCACGTGCTCGCCGAAGGCGGGGGTGTTCATGACGTCGAGCGGCCGCGGGTGCGGGAGCTCGACGCGGACGTCCTCGAGGATGCGGCCCGGGCGCGGGCTCATGACGAGGACGCGGTCGCCCAGGAAGACGGCCTCCGGGATGGAGTGCGTGATGAACACGACGGTCTTGCGCCGCTCGAGCCAGATCCGCTGGAGCTCCACGTTCATCTGCTCCCGGGTCATCGCGTCGAGCGCCCCGAAGGGCTCGTCCATGAGGAGCATGGCGGGATCGTGGACGAGCGCCCGCGTGAGCGCGACCCGCTGCTGCATCCCGCCCGACAGCTCCCACGGGTACCGCCGCTCGAAGCCCTGGAGGCCGACGAGGGCCAGGAGGTCGAGCGCGGCCGCGCGGTGACGCTCGCGGGAGAGGCCCAGGACGTCGATGGGCAGGAGCACGTTGTCGAGGACAGTCCGCCAGGGGAAGAGCACCGGCGCCTGGAAGACGACGCCGATGTCCTGGCGCGGCCCGGTGATCGGGGTGCCGCGAAGGCGGGCGTCGCCCTCAGAGGGCGGCATGAGCCCGGCGAGGATCTTGAGCAGCGTCGTCTTCCCGCAGCCCGAGGGCCCGACGACGGCCACGAAGTCGCCCTCGCCGATGTCGAAGCTGATGCCCTCGAGCGCCGCGACGCTGCCGTCGCGGGTCGCGTAGCGCTTCGAGACGTCTCTGACGGCGATCGCGTCCGCGTGCGGGATGGTCCGCTCGCCTCCGCCGGCTCGAGGTGGCTGAGGAGTGCCGGGATTATACCTCACGCCCCCGCGGTATACTGCCGCCCCATGGCCGCCGAGCTCGCGGGGGAAGCGCCGGTCGAGCCGGGTGACGCGCCGTCCCGCTTGAACCGCTGGGTCACCGGCGTCGCCCTCGGGGTCCTGGGTGTCCTGGCCGCCCTCATCTTCTGGCCGTCGCACGGGCTCGACACGCTCGACCGGCCGGAGCAATCGCTCGAGCGCGTGGTCGCGAGCGACATGGACTTCCGCCAGGCGGCCCGGGCCGCGCCCGTCTGGGAGCGCTGGCTCCACGCGCTCGCGTTCTCCTCCGACGCGGCGGCGCGGGCCGACGCGATCGCCTGGTACGACGAGCTGGTCCGGGTCGAGGGCTCGCCGCTGGCCGAGCTCTACCGGGTCACCCTGCTCGCCGAGGACGGCCAGACGGAGGCCCTCGAGGCGGCCGTGACGGCCTGGGTGCCGGGGGACGACTGGGCCCGCCGGCTCGCGACGTGGGGCCGGGCGGCATACGAGACCGAGCGTCCGCCGCCGGAGGAGCTCCGGGCGGCGCTCGACGCGGTCCGCCGGGAGCTGCCCGCCGGCTGGTTCGCCGACCGTCTCGCGGCCCGGCTGGCGTCGCGCCTCGGCGATGCCGGGGCGGCTGCGGAGGCGGAGCGGGCCACCGCCGCGCGGGGCACCCGGCTGCTCTGGCGTCTCCGCGCCATCCTCGCCGGTGAGACGCTGCTCGTCCTGCTGGGGCTGGTGGGGCTCGCCGCCTGGCTCGCCGGCCCGGGCGCGCGCGCGGCCCAGGTCGCCACGGCGCCCATCCCGCCGCGCTGGACCGTCGCGGAAGGCGTTGGCCTGTTCGCGCGCGGCGGCGTCGGTCTCGCGGGGGTGGCGGTCGTGTGGCCGTTCCTGCCGGACAGCGGGTGGTCCACCCTACTGGTGTCGGTGCTCCAGACGATCCCGCTCGGGGGATATCTCCTCTGGTACTGCCGCCGATCGTGGGCGACCCTCGCCGACACGTTCGGGCTCAGGGTCTCGCGGGCGGCCGTGCCGACCCTCGTGCGGGCCACCCTCGGGCTCATGGGCGTCTCGACCCTCGCCGACGTGCTGATCGAGCTCGGGGGCACGCGCGTCGGGGTCGAGACGCACTGGACCGACGGCTTCCAGGAGCGGCTCGTGTGGGGCACGCCGGGCGAGGTGGCGGCGGACGTCCTCGACAGCTGCGTCTTCGCGCCGCTCCTGGAGGAGCCGCTCTTCCGCGGGGTGCTCTACGGGACGCTCAGGCTCGGCCTCGGGCCCGCGCCGGCGACCCTCGCCAGCGCCGCGCTCTTCGCTCTGGCGCACGGCTACGGCGTGGTCGGCTTCGTCTCGGTCTTCGTGAGCGGGGTGCTGTGGGCGGTCGCCTACGAGCGGACGCGGAGCCTCCTGCCCGGGATGCTGGCGCACGCCGCGAGCAACATCCAGGCGACCGCGATCGTCCTCGCCACCCTCCGTTTCTAGCCCGCGTACCGGCGTCAGCATCGCGGACAGACCGGCCCGCCGCCGGGACGCCCGCCGAGCTCGCGCTCGACGAAGGTCTCCGGGAGGGTGAACGGGCGGCGCATGCGCAGCGTGGCCTGGCTCACCCCCACGGCCAGGACCAGGAGCGCGGCGGCCAGCACGAGGCGCCGGCCGGTCGGCGAGCTCCAGCGGGCCACGGACGGCCCGGCGGGATCGCCGCGCCGGACGGCCCGCCGCCTCCGGCCGGCGACCAGCCTGGTCCGGTACAGGAGCCAGTAGGCGGCGGCCGCCAGGAGCACGCCGGCCACGATGTCGAGGAAGTAGTGCTCGCCCAGGACCACGGCGGCCAGGCTCACCAGACCCAGATAGACGACCAGCGGCCACGCCCGCGCGCCCAAATGATGAAGGCCGACGAGCGCGACGAGGCCCGGGAAGGCCGCGTGGAGCGAGGGCATGGCCGCGATCGGGTTGGTGTCGAATGCCCGGCGCAGCCCCGGCACCGCCTTGCCGTACACGTCGTCGGCGACACGGTGGACCGGTGGGATCGCCCCGAGGTCCGCCGCCATCCAGGGCGGGACGGTCGGGACGGCCAGGTGGCCCACGATCCCCAGGGACATCACCAGGAGCAGGGCGGCGGCGAAGCGCCCGAAGGCCTCGCGCCGGGCGAGCCACAGGCCGAGCCCGAACAGGAGGAACGCCACGAAGTGCGATGCGTGCGCGACCACCAGCAGGCGGACCAGAGCGCCGGGGGAGTCCGGGCGAAGCAAGGCCGCCTGGAGGCGCGTCGGGAGCGTCTCGCCCCCGAAGAGCGCCCGCTCGAGCCGGATCACGTACCCCATGTAGACCGGAAGTCCCAGCGAGTTGACCAGGGCGAACACGCCGGCGCGGAGGCTGTCGAACAGCGCGAGCCCCGCGAGGAAGACCGCCCAGTCCCCGACGAACGCCCTGAGCCGGCCCGTGACGATGGCGATCAGGAACAGCCCGGCGAGGAGCGTGTTGACGACCGGGCCGTAGAGCCCCGCGACGGCGAACGCCACGAGGGCGCCCGCGTACAGGACAGCCGGGCCGAGCGGCAGCGCATGGGCGGCGCGGCGGTCGGTCGCCTCGTCCGCGCGGCCTGCGGTCACGGCGCGCCCGAGAGGCCAGTCGACGGGGCCGGCGTCGCCACGCGGTGATCATGTCGTGACGCCCGCGGCGAAGGCAACCGCCTGCGCGCGGCCTCACCTCTCGGCGGGACGTTCCCGTCTCCCTTGAGGCCCCCCGGGGCGCGAGGTAAGATGACGCTCGTGTCGCCGCCCCGCGGCGGCGCGCACCCGCGCACAGGAGACGCTCACGCCATGACCAAGCCTCGCGCCCGTCGGGCCCCGGCCCGGCCGATTTCGACGTCCGAGCTCTGCAACCGCTACGGCCGCCTCTACACGGCCGCGATCACCGACGTCCTGGACCACCTCGGCCGCGACGCGCAGACGCTGCCCCACGACATCGTCGGGCTCACCCCCGGCACGCGCGTCGCCGGGCTGGCCTTCCCGGCCACCGGCCGGCCCAGCCGGAAGCCGGATCCGGAGCGCGCCATCCGGGCGTTCCTGACGCTGCTCGGGGCGGTGCCGCGGGATGCCGTCCTGGTCGTCAAGTCGAACGACCAGGTGTCGGCCCATTTCGGGGAGCTGTCGGCGGTGGCCATGCGGGCGCGCGGGGTCCGGGGCGTGGTGATCGACGGCGCCACGCGCGACGCCGCCTACATCCTGCGCGAGCGGTTCCCGGTCTTCTGCCGCTACCGGACGCCGCTCGACTCCCTGCCGCGCTGGCGCGTCGTCGAGTGGGGCCGGCCGGTCACGATCGGCGGCGTCCGGATCGCACCGGGCGACGTCGTGGTGGGCGACCTCGACGGGGTCGCCGTGGTGCCGCAGGCGCTGGCGGTGCCTGTCCTCCTCGAGTGCGAGCGGCTCCTCCACACCGAGAATCGGGTCCGCGACGCCGTCCGCAAGGGGATGGCGCCGCTCGCAGCGTACGAGAAGTTCGGCGTCTTCTAGCAGGAGGGACGAGGGCCATGATCGAATCCATGATCGCGGAGCGGATGGGACGGCTGGGCACGGAGACGGCCTTCGAGGTGCTGGCGCGGGCGCGCGCGCTGGAGCGCCAGGGGAAGTCCGTGGTCCACCTCGAGATCGGCGAGCCGGACTTCGACACCCCGGCGCACATCCGCGAGGCGGCCAAGCGGGCGCTCGACGCGGGGGCGACGCACTACGGCCCGTCGGCCGGCCTGCCCGAGCTGCGCGAGGCGATCGCCGAGCACATCGAGAAGACGCGCGGCGTCCCGGTGGCGCCCGACGAGGTCGTCGTCACGCCGGGGGCCAAGCCCATCATGTTCTTCGTGATCATGGCGCTCACGAACCGCGGCGACGAGGTGGTGTACCCGAACCCCGGGTTCCCCATCTACGAGTCGGTCATCAACTTCGTGGGCGGGGTGCCGGTGCCGATCCCGCTCCGCGAGGAGACCGGCTTCGGCTTCGACCTCCGGGAGCTCGAGCGGCGCGTCTCGAAGAAGACCAAGCTCATCATCATCAACTCCCCGGAGAACCCGACGGGCGGCGTGCTCGCGCCCGAGGACGTCGGCCGCATCGCGGAGCTGGCGCGCCACTTCCGCGTGCCCGTGCTGTCGGACGAGATCTACCGGCGCTTCCTCTACGAGGGGGAGTTCGCCTCGATCGCGAGCCTGCCGGGCATGAAGGCCCAGACCGTGATCCTGGACGGCTTCTCGAAGTCCTACGCGATGACGGGCTGGCGCCTCGGGTTCGGCGTGATGCCGAAGCCGCTGGCCGAGCATCTCACCCGTCTCATGACGAACTCCGTGTCCTGCACGGCGACCTTCATCCAGCATGCGGGCCTGGCCGCCCTCCGGGGCGACGACACCCCGGTGCAGGCGATGGTGGAGGAGTTCCGCCAGCGGCGTGACCTCGTCGTCGACGGGCTGAACCAGATCCCCGGGGTCTTTTGCGCGCACCCCCGCGGCGCCTTCTACGTCTTCCCGAACGTGAAGTCGTTCGGGCGTCCCTCGAAGGAGATCGCCACCCACCTCCTCGAGCAGGCGGGCGTGGCGGTCCTCGGCGGGACCGCGTTCGGCGAGTACGGCGAGGGGTACCTGCGCCTCTCCTACGCGGCGTCGCGGGACACGATCCGCGAGGCCCTTCGACGGATCGCCGAGGGGCTCGAGCAGCTCGCCTGAGCCACGGCCGGCTCCGGCCCGTATAATCGAGGCGGGCGGTGCCGGCGCACGGCCCCCCGGGAGGAAAGATGGCGATCCTGACGGATCGGGACCGGGCGGCGGTCCAGACCGAGCTCGCGAAGCTCGCGGGGCCGGTCAAGCTGATCGTGTTCTCCACTCAGCTCGGGGCGTCGGAGTACTGCGTCGAGACCGAGCGGCTGGTCCGCGAGGTCGCCGAGTGCTCGGACCAGATCACCGTCGAGATCCTGAACCTCCACATCGACCGTGAGCGGGCGGAGGCCTACGGGGTCGACCGCGTGCCCGCCATCGTCGTCGAGGGCGCCCGCGACTACGGCATCCGGTTCTTCGGCATCCCGATGGGCTACGAGTTCACGAACCTGATCGACTCGATGATCGTCGCCTCGTCGGGCACGCCGTCTCTCGGGGCCGAGACGCTCGAGCGCCTGGCCGGGCTCAAGGAGCGCGTCCACATCCAGGTCTTCTCGACGCCCACCTGACCCCACTGCCCCCGGGCCGTGCGCCTGGCGCATCACCTCGCGGTCGCCTCGGAGTGGATCCGCGGCGACTGCGTGGAGGCGAACGAGTTCCCCGACCTCGCGCAGCGCTACATGGTCATGGCCGTCCCGAAGACCGTCGTCAACGATCGCGTGTCGTTCGAGGGGGCCCTGCCCGAGGCCGAGTTCGTCGACGCGGTCCTGCGGGCGGTCAACGGGGCGGGAGACGCGCCGATCGATCCCGACGCGGAGCCGGAGGTAGCGCGATGAGACACACAGGCCGCCACAGGCCGAAGGCCGTCCGATCAGACCCGTCTGATCAATCCGAACGCGGAGCCAAGGTAGCCCGATGAGCTGGGAGCAGATCCTCGCGATCGTGGGGCTGACCGTCGTCTTCGTGCTCCTGACGCGCCGGGGACTCGGCTGACGCCCCCCGGCGCCGGGCTCCGGGACGGAGCCCAAGGCCTGCGGCGGACGGGAGTCGTCGGGAGATCCGCAGGCGCGCGAGACCGATTCCGCCTCGCGCCGCTAGCGGGAGTCCCCCGCACGGCCCCGCCCTCGCGGGAGTAATCCCGGAGGTTCCGCTCCTTCGCT
>JBGQGN010000172.1:0-7722 GCA_041497395.1 Methylomirabilia bacterium | reverse complement strand
CCGTTCCCGGTCAGAAGACGATGCGGAGGTCCCGGATGACCCCCATCGACACCAGCCGGATGTAGAGGTCGGTCAGTCCGACGCCGAACAGCGAGAGCCACGCGAAGGTCGGGTGCCGCTCGTTCAGGCGGGTGACGATCTTCCACAGTGCGTGGCGGCTCGGGGCCTTCGAGAACTGGTTGACCGATCCGCCGCAGAGGTGGCGGCAGCTGTGACACGAGAACGTGTAGCCGCCGAGCAAGACCACGTTGAGACACATCACGAGCGTCCCGACGCCAACCCCGAATCGCCCGCCCGGGAACCGGAATGCCAGGAGCGCGTCGTAGGCCAGGACCACGATGAAGAGCACCGCCACGTAGAACGCATAGCGGTGGAGATTCTGGAAGATCAGCGGGAAGCGCGTCTCCCCCGTGTAGGTCGGGCGGACGTCGCTCACCGCGCACGCCGGCGGCGCGGCCCAGAACGACCGGTAGTAGGCCTTGCGGTAGTAGTAGCAGGTCAGCCGGAACAGCCCCGGTGCCCAGAGGATCAGGAAGGCGGGCGAGACGACCCCGAGGATCGGGAGCGCCGGCATCTTCCCGAACAGCGGCACGGTGACGTGCTGGCAGTCGGTCGAGAGGCACGGCGAGTAGAAGGGCGAGAGGTACGGCGCCGCGTAGTAGTGGGCGTTCTGGAGCGCCGCCCACGTCGAGTAGACGACGAAGGCGCCGAGCACGAGCACGATCAGGGCCGGCTCGACCCACCATCGGTCCCATCGGATCGGGCCCTCGACGCGGACCCGCCCGTTCGCCGCCGGGAGGCGGGTCGCCGTGATCCCCGTGCCCGTCGCCTGCGCCTGATGACCCGGTGCCGCCACCTCGTGCCCTCCTAGATGCCCAGCTTGTCGGTGAGCTCCCGCACGGCGGCCGCGGAGCGCTGCAGCCCCGCGGACTCGTCCGGCGAGAGGGTGATCTGGAGGATCTGCTCGATGCCGCGCCGCCCGAGCTTCACCGGCACGCCGACGAAGAGACCCTTCACCCCGTACTCCCCCTCGAGATAGGCGGTGCAGGGCAGGATCTTCTTCTTGTCCTTGAGGATCGCCTCGACCATCTCGACGACCGAGGCCGCGGGCGCGTAGTAGGCGCTGCCCGTCTTGAGCAGCCCGACGATCTCCGCGCCCCCGTTGGCCGTCCGCGTGACCAGAGCCTCGAGCCGGTCCTTGGGCAGGAGCTCGGTGATCGGGATCCCGGCCACCGTCGAGTACCGCGGCAGCGGGACCATGGTGTCCCCGTGACCGCCCAGGACGAACGCCGTGACGTTCTCGACCGAGACGTCGAGCTCCTGGGCGATGAACGTCCGGAAGCGCGCCGAGTCGAGCACGCCGGCCATCCCGATGACGCGCTGCTTGGGGAAGCCGGACCGGCGGAGCGCCAGCTGGGCCATGGCGTCGAGCGGGTTCGTCACCACGATGAGGATCGCGGTGGGCGACCGCCGCGCGGTCTCGGTCACCACGCCGCCCACGATCTCCGCGTTCTTCAGCAGGAGGTCGTCCCGGCTCATGCCGGGCTTCCGGGCGAGCCCGGCGGTGATCACGATGATGTCGGACCCCGCGGTCGGTTCGTAGTCGTTGGCGCCGGTGATCCGGCAGTCGTAGCCGTGGACCGGCCCCGCCTGGAGGAGGTCGAGCGCCTTGCCCTGCGGCAGCCCGTCGATGACGTCCGTCAGGACGACGTCGGCCAGCTCGCGCTCGACGATGTACTGCGCCGTGGTCGCGCCCACGTTCCCGGCGCCCACCACCGTCACCTTCGGTCTCGCCATGCTCCCTCCCCGGCCGGGATCACCCTTCGATGTCGCGTCGATGCACCGCGCCGCCTGACAGGCTCTCGGGCGTCAGCGCCCGACCTTCCGCATGTTCTCCACGGTGGCGGTGGCGAACTCGGAGCACTTGACCTCCCTCGCCCCGTCCATCAGCCGGGCGAAGTCGTAGGTCACCACCTTCTGGGCGATCGTCGCCTCGAGGCCCTTGACGATCCGGTCGGCCGCGTCGGCCCAGCCCATGTAGCGGAGCATCATCTCGCCCGAGAGGATCACGGAGCCCGGGTTCACCTTGTCCTGGCCCGCGTACTTCGGCGCGGTCCCGTGCGTCGCCTCGAAGAGGGCGTGGCCCGTGTCGTAGTTGATGTTCCCGCCCGGCGCGATCCCGATCCCACCCACCTGGGCGGCGAGGGCGTCCGACAGGAGGTCACCCGTGAGGTTCGGCGCCGCGATGACGTCGAACTCGCCCGGCCGGGTGAGGATCTGCTGGAGGAAGGCGTCCGTGATCGCATCCTTGATCAGGAGCTTGCCCGCCGGGGGCTTCCCGCCGCACTCCTCCCAGGACACGGTCCGGTCGGGAAACTCGCGCTTGGCAAGCGCGTAGCCCCACTTCATGAACATCCCCTCGGTGTACTTCTGGATGTTCCCCTTGTGGACGAGGGTCAGGTTCCGGCGGTTCTGCTCGATCGCGTACCGGATCGCCGCCCGGATGAGCCGCTCCGACCCCTCGGTCGACACCGGCTTGATCCCGATCGACGAGGTCTTGGGGAACCGGATCTTCTTCACGCCCATGTCGCGCGTCAGGAAGTCGACGACCTTCTGGCACTCGGGCGTCCCCGTGAGCCACTCGACGCCGGCGTAGATGTCCTCCGTGTTCTCGCGGAAGATCACCATGTCGACCGCTTCCGGCCGCTTGACCGGCGACGGCACGCCCCGGAAGTACTTCACCGGGCGTAGGCAGACGTAGAGGTCGAGCTCCTGGCGGAGCGTGACGTTCAGGCTCCGGAAGCCCTCGCCGACCGGGGTCGTGAGCGGCCCCTTGATCGCGACCAGGTACTCCCGGATGACGTCCAGGGTCTCGGGCGGCAGGAGGTTCGGCGGGCAGTCCGCGCCGTAGACCGCGTGCGCCTTCTCGCCCGCGTACACCTCGGCCCAGGCGATCCGGCGCTTGCCGCCGTAGGCCTGCTCGACGGCGGCGTCCAGCACCCGCACCGAGGCGCGCCAGATGTCGGGGCCCGTGCCGTCACCCTCGATGAAGGGCACGACCGGGTGGTCGGGGACCTGCAGTTTTCCGTGGGAGAGGGCGATCCTCTCGCCGGTGGGAATCCTCACGCGACCTGGCATGCTGCCTCCTCAGGGCACGGGCGCCGCCCGCACCGTCCGGTTCTCCGATCGAGCCGCGCCAGTCGGCGGACGTCGCCGCCCCGACGAGCCTACGAGAGCGCGTTCAGCGCCGACCCGGCGCGGAACCAGCCGATGTGCTCCTCGGTCAGACTGTGGCGGGTCTGGATCGTGACGGTGCGGCCATCCGGCTTGTGGATGCGAACCTCGACCGGCCGGCCCGGCGCCAGGGTCTGGAGGCCGGCCACGCTCACCCGGTCCGCCTGCTCGAACAGGTCGTAGTCCTTGGGGCTCGCGAACGTCAGGGGCAGGATCCCCTGCTTCTTCAGATTCGTCTCGTGGATGCGGGCGAAGCTCTTGACGAGGACCATCTTCGCGCCGAGGTGGCGGGGGGACATGGCCGCGTGCTCCCGGCTCGATCCCTCCCCGTAGTTCTCGTCGCCGACCACGATCCAGCTCACGCCCTTGGCCTTCCAGTCGCGCGCGATCCGCGTGAGCGGCACCCCGGCCTCGCTGGTCAGCACGTTGACGCCCTTGCCGGTCTCCCCGGTGAACGCGTTGAGCGCGCCGAGGAACATGTTGTCGCTGATCTTGTCGAGGTGGCCGCGATAGCGGAGCCACGCCCCCGCCGGCGAGATGTGGTCGGTCGTCGTCTTGCCCTTGGTCTTGACGAGGATCGGCAGGCGGTCGAAGTCCTTCCCGTCCCAGCGCGGGAAAGGCTGGAGCAGCTGGAGCCGCTCGCTGTCCGGCCGCACGACGACCTGGACCGCGGCGCCGTCCGAGGCGGGCGCCTCGTAGCCCTCCTCACCGCGCGCGAAGCCGTCCCGCGGGAGCTCCTCGCCCTCGGGCGGCGTGAAGCGGAACGCCTTCCCGTCGGGGCCCGTCAGGGTGCCGTGGACCGGATCGAACTCGAGGGTGCCCGCGAAGGCGAGGGCGGTCACGATCTCCGGGCTCGTGAGGAAGGACAGCGTCGCCTGGCTGCCGTCGTTCCGCCCCGGGAAGTTCCGGTTGAACGACGAGACGATGGTGTTCGCCTCGTCCTTGCCGACGTCGGACCGCTTCCACTGGCCGATGCAGGGGCCGCACGCGTTGGCGAGCACCGTGCCCCCCATCTGCTCGAAGGTGGCCATGATCCCGTCGCGCTTGATCGTCTGGTGGATGCGCTCGGACCCGGGCGTGATCAGGAACGGCGTCCGCGCCCGAAGCCCCGCCTTGATGCCCTGCATCGCGATGTGGGCGGCACGCCGCATGTCCTCGTACGACGAGTTGGTGCACGACCCGATGAGCGCCGCCTTGATGCCGGCCGGCCAGCCGTTCGCCCGGACGTCGGCGGCGAGCTTCGAGACCGGCCGGTCCCGGTCCGGCGAGTGCGGGCCCACGATGTGAGGCTCGAGCGTGGAGAGGTCGATCTCGACGATCTCGTCGTAGAAGTCCTTGGGGTTCCGGAGGACCTCCGGGTCGGGAACGAGATGCGCGTGGTTCTCGGCGGCGAGCCGCGCGATGTCGCCCCGGTCCGTCGCCGCGAGGTACGCGGCCATCCGCTCGTCGAACGGGAACACGGAGGTGGTGGCGCCGAGCTCCGCCCCCATGTTGCAGATGGTGCCCTTGCCGGTCGCGCTGATCGACTCGGCCCCGGGGCCGAAGTACTCGACGATCTTGTTGGTGCCGCCCTTGACCGTCAGGAACCCGCAGAGGTACGTGATCACGTCCTTGGGCGACGTCCATCCGGACAGCTTGCCCGTGAGATGCACGCCCACGAGCTTCGGGTGGAGCACCTCCCACGGCAGCCCGGCCATGACCTCGCCGCAGTCGACCCCCCCGACGCCGATGGCCAGCATGCCGAGACCGCCCCCGTTCGGGGTGTGGGAATCGGCGCCGATCATGAGGCCGCCCGGGAACGCGTAGTTCTCCAGGACCACCTGGTGGATGATCCCCGACCCCGGCTTCCAGAAGCCGATCCCGTACTTCCTCGAGACCGAGTGGAGAAACTCGTAGACCTCGTTGTTCTCGGTCACCGCCCGGCGCATGTCCTCGGAGGCGCCCGTCTGCGCGCGAATCAGGTGGTCGCAATGAACCGTCGAGGGAACCGCGACCCGGGCCTTGTCCGCCTGCATGAACTGGAGCAACGCCATCTGGCCGGTCGCGTCCTGCATCGCCACGCGGTCGACGCGGAGCCGGAGGGTGGCCGTGCCCCGTTCCCAGGCCTGGCCACGCCAGTCGTGGACGTGGGCGACCAGGATCTTCTCGCTCAGCGTGAGGGGGCGGTTCCAGTCGCGGCGGGCCCGGGCGAGACGCTCCGGCATCGAGGCGTAGAGGGCGCGAATCGCGTCGATCATGGCAGGGCTCCCCAAAGTAATCGCCTCCCGCCCAGCCGGACAGGAGGCGCTCTCAACCGCGCCCACATGCTACTGCCCTCGACGCGGAGTGTCAAACCAGGGTCAGACTTTGACTTCCCGACATTTCCCTCGACCTCGCCCCGGTCCCGACGTGTCCCCTCGCCCCCGGCGCCGGGCCTCGGGTCTGGCACCGGCACGCGGCCTGCTAGGACGATGGCTCGACGTCCCCGCCTCTTCGCTCCGGGCCTCCTCTACCATGTCATTGCGCGCGGGAACCAGCGCCGCGAGACCTTCATGGACGAAGAGGACTACCGGGCCTACCTACACCGCCTCGCCGTGTATCGCGCCCGGCACGCGGTGACGCTGCTTGCATACTGCCTCATGCCGAACCACGTCCATCTCCTGGCCCGCACCGGCGACGTGCCGCTCGCCAAGTTCATGCAGGGACTCCAGCAGTCCTACACCCAGTGGTTCAATCGAGTTCACGGGAAGGTCGGGCACGTATTCCAGGGGCGATACCGGGCAATCGTCTGCGACTCCGAGACGTACCTCCTGACCCTCGTGCGCTACATCCACCTCAACCCCGTGCGGGCTGGGCTAGTGCTGGATCCCGGTCGGTATCCCTACAGCGGACATCGAGCCTACCTGACAGGCCGCGGCACCCCGCTGGTGGATCCCTCACCCCTGCTCGACCTGGTCGGCGGGCCAGCAGCCTATCGCCAACTCGTCTTCGACCGCCTGGAGGACGGCCACCAGCCCGACCTCTACCAGGTCAGGGCACAGCAGGTGCTGGGAAACGCCACGTTCGCCGCGGCGGTCAGCAGCCGGGGCGCGCTCCCTCCGTCCGCCCCACCGGGGCCCACCCTGGATGCCGCGCTCCACCAGCTGGCCGACACCCTTGGGACCACGGTAGAGGCCCTCAGGGGTCCGGACCGCGGCCACACGGTCACCGGACCGCGCGCCCTGGTGGCCTTCGTGCTGGTCCGTCGATTCGGCTACCGATTGAGCGACGTCGCTCGGGCGCTAGGGCGTGACCCAGCCACCCTCGGGACCGCCGTCAGCCGGCTGGCCGAGCGCGTCACCTGCGACAGCGCGCTCGCTCAGACAGCGGGCCGGCTCGAGAAATGTCGGGAAGTCAAAGTCTGACCCCGCTCGCGGGCGGCGGCGATGCTGCGAAGCTTGATGTCCTCGTAGCCACGGATGGACTCGGGCAGGCGCGCCAGCTCGATCGCGGCCGCGTGCCCGTCAGGGCCCGTGGCGTCGAGCGCCTCCACCACGAGCCCTCGGTACCAGGGCACGAGGCGCCGCTCCTCGCGTCGCACCGCCGCGTATCCGAAGGGATCGTACGGCGTCCCCCGGAGCCGCCGGAGCGCCCGGAGGGCCCGGAGCGCGTGCCGGAACCAGGGCCCGAGCCGGAGCTTCCGCTTGAGACCGAGCGCGCGCAGAAGCGGCGGGTGGAGATGCCAGGAGAGCCGGCGCGGCGCGGCGAAGAGCCCGCGCGTCCCGGCATGGAACGCCGGCTTCAGATGGAGGCGCGCCACCTCGTACTCGTCCTTGTAGGCCATGAGCTTGTAGAGGTTCCGGATCACCGCGTGGGTGACGTCCTGCCGCCCTGGCGCGATCGCCGCCTCGCGCGCCGCCACCTCGAGCACGAAGTCCACGTACGCCGCCGCGTAGCGGGCGTCCTGGTAGTCGACCAGCTCGCCGACGCGGAGGGCGAGCAGCCGGCGCGCTTCCGGGTCGAGGTGCCCGCAGCGGTCGAGCAGCGACACGTAGGCGCTCGCCTCCCGCCCGCCGAGCCGGGCGAGCGCCGTCGCCCGCTCGGTCTCGAATGACCGGGCCGGGGGCTCGACGAGCGCCCGGATTCGGTCCGGGTCGGCCACCCAGAGCCGGCCGTAGCGGAAAGCCTGGAGGTTCTGCTCCACGGCGACGCCGTTCAGGCGCACAGCCTGCTCGACGGCTGCCGCCGTGAGTGGGAGAAGTCCGGCCTGGTAGGCCACGCCGAGCACGAGCATGTTGGTCGCCATGTAGTCGCCGAATAGACCCTCGGACCACCGCCGCGCGTCGACGGCGACGTTGACGTCGGCCCGCGTGAAGCGGTCGATCTGGCCGCGGATCGCGTCGACGGGCGGCGTGAAGTCCACGTTGCGCACCATCTCGCCGCTCGGCAGGACCGACGCGTTCACGACCGCCACCGTGCGCGCCGGGTCGCAGCGCTCGAGGTTGACGCGGGTCCCGGCCGCCAGGAGGT
>JBGQGN010000171.1:0-7738 GCA_041497395.1 Methylomirabilia bacterium | reverse complement strand
GGGAGGATGGTCTCAACCCCGTAGTCCGCCAGGACCTCCGAGGTCCGGAGAAGGACGGCCGCGAGCAGCGCCCAGAATGCCACCCCCCTGAGCCTCGGCCACGGGAGGGCCACGCCCTCGACCACCGGGATCAGCCGGAACCCCATCCCCACGACCATCGAGGTGAGGAGGCCCACCGTCACGAGGTGACGGAGGGCGTCGGCAAGGAGACTCAGCGGGACCGCCGCCCAGGCGAGGACCGCGGCGCCCGCTAACCCGCCCGCGGCGAAAGTCGCCGCGAGCATCGCCATCCGGAAGAGTCGCGCCTCGGGCCCGCCCCGAGCCAAGAGTGGCAGGGCGCCCGGGGCGCGCCGGAAGGCGCCGCCGCTCAGGGCGACCGTGGCGACCATCCCCAGGGCAAGGGCCTCCCCCGCCTGCTCGAGGGCCACCCGCGTCCCACCGGACCAGGGCCCGGCGAGGCCCACCCCCGCGAGGACGACACCCAGTCCGAGCGCCCACGGGGTCATCCGGGCCACGGCGTGGGGCGCTCTCCATCGTGGGACGAGCATCGGCCCGGCCCTCAGCACGACGCCGACGATCCATCCCACGACGCCCCCGTAGATCGCCATCGCGTGCGCGGCCCGCATCCCCCTGACGTCCGGGCCGCCATCCGCGGCCGCCCACGCGCGGAGGCCCGCCTCGAGAACGAGGGCCGCGACGAGCCAGGCCGTGGCCACGGTCAGGTGCGTTCGCGTGAGCCGGAGGTGCGGCGCACCGAGCGCTCGCGCCGCCCAGGCGCCGAAGAGCCCGAAGGCGAGCGCCTGGAGAAGCGCGGCCACCACCGTGGGCCCCGCCGTCCCCACGGCGGTGCCGGTGATGCGCAGCGCCAGCGCGGCGCCGAGCGCGGCCACGAGCCACCGTGTCAGAGGCGTCACGGCCACCGGTCGTCCGGCGAACCTCGGGACGAGGTGATGGGCCACGCCGACGATCAGCGTTCCGAAGAAGCCGAAGACCTGCAGATGCGCGTGAAGCCAGGCGTGCTCGACCGGAACCGGCCCACCGCCCCAGTGGAGTCGGGCCAGCATCCACGTCCCCAGGGGCATGCCGACCAGGAGCGTGGCCGCCAGAGCGATCAGCGCGAACGGCCGATAGACGGGCGGCTCGCGGGGAGACAGAGCCGGGCCGGACAACATCGATGCCAGGACAAACCCTCAGCGCAGAGGCGCGATGGCCTACGGGGCCTCGCCGAGCCGGTACACGGCATGGACGAATCTCAGAATGGGATAGGTGATCGGGTGCCTCCAGCCTCGGCCGGATGGCCGTCCGCCTGTCCCCGCCTCAACGGTCCCCTGTCGCGCGCAATTGCCCGCCCCAGCGAAGGGTCAGCTCCTGCTGGCTCGAGAGCTCCAGCAGAAGGACGTGCCCCGACTCGACCTCCACCATCGCCACGATACGCCGCGCGGGCGACGATGGCGCGTCACCCTTCGCGGGTGCCCCGCCCGCCTCGACGAGCGCTGCTTCGAGGACATGCCGGCCGAGCGGCACCGAGATCTCCTCGTACACGAACGTCGGACCATCGTGACGGAGTCCGGTCGGCCGGTACGTCCTCTCGAGGATGGACCGACCGTCCAGCGTGACGCGGACGATCGTGTCACGCCGGGTCCCAGACGTGCCGCTCTGGCCGCCCTGGGGGCGCATGTGCCGCGGGAGCTTCTCCAGCTCCTCCCGCGAGAGGGCGGCTCCAGTCTCCGCGGGCGCGGAGACGCGCTTGAAGGCGACCTTCAGCAGCGCGACGCCGGGCGGTGTCGCGGCCCACGGGAACGCCGAGAAGGCCGCGAGACCCGAGGCGACCGCCAGGAAGAGGAGGATGAACCCGGCGAGCCGCCCCGGCCCGGGCCGGCGGTCTTCGAGCACTGGCGGCACCGCCTCTGGCGATACGGGCGCATCCGGCGCCATCACGCCGCGAGCCTCCGCTGGAACGCCGCGAGATCGCGGAGAAAGCGGTCCACCTCCACCGGCGCGTACCAGCGGACGACGAGCCGTCCCTCGGGCAGACCCTTGAGGGACGGGAGCCGGCGCCCCGAGAGTCGCTCGGCCAGCCACCGGCTCCCCTCCCGGGCAGAGCAGTTCTCGGGCATGCACCCGGCGACGAACACGCCCCGGGCTCCGGCGGAGAGCGTCTTCGTGATCATCTCGGGGTGCAGCATCCCGACGCACGGAAGCCCCATCACGGTGACGCCCGGCACACCGGCCAGGCTCCCGTCCGCCGAGAGAGTCTCCCCGAGGCGGCCCATGAGCCGGCACGCGTACACGACCACTGGCGGCCCCTCGCCGGCGGCCGAGGCGGCGCGGAGGCGCCACGTCACGGCCTCGCCGAGCACGCTCACCGGCTGGTCGCCCAGGAGAATGCCCGCCGAGTCGCAGGCGCCGACGCAGATCCCGCACCCCACGCACTTCGCCGGGTTGACGACCGCCACCTGCTTGTAGCGTCCCCCCTCCTGGCGCGGAACCATGACGATGGCCTCGTACGGACAGTCCTTCCAGCAGCGCGTGCAGCCGGTGCACGCGGGGTTGTCGACGCGCGCCCGCGCCGGAGCCGGTCCGCGCAAGAGCCACGGGAGCGCGACCGCCACGAGCCCGGCGCCGAAGGTGAGCGCCCCCCCGACCTTCGGGTCGAGCCTCGTGAGCGGGAAGTAGAAGAAGTAGAACCAGTCGATCGGGACGAGGCCTGGCAGGCGCGACAGGTCGGCCGGGGGTCCCGAGACAGCCGGGCGCACGAGGCTGGCGACGACGAGCGCCGCCCCCGTGACCCACAGCACGACGCGGGGTGGCATGAACCGCGCCCGCGACAGGCGCATGACGTGAAACCAGTAGGCCGCCCCCAGGAGAAACGGGATCGAGATGTGGGCGAAGAGCACGAGGAAGAACAGGAACGTCTGGATGCGCTCGGAATCCACGAACGTGCGGACGAGCGGCTCGCCGAAGATGGGCAGGACGTCGAGGAGCTTCGCGGTCGTCACGGACAGGATCTGGGCCTGCACGTCCCAGACGAGCCAGTAGCCGGTGGCGCCCGTCACCCAGACGAGCGAGAGGAGCGAGAGACCCGAGACCCATCCGATCCAGCGGGCGCCCCAGAATCGGTCGTCGAGCAGCATCTTCAGCCCGTGGAGCGCTGCGGCCAGGATCGCCGCGTCCGATGCGTAGCGGTGAAGCGACCGCATCAGGGCGCCGATCCCGAGGGGATGGGCCATGATCCCCTCGATCGAGCGGTGGGCGGCCTCGGTCCCCACCCGATAGAACACGAAGAGGTACAAGCCCGTCACGGTAGCGACCGCCAGCGAGAAGACCGCAATCGTGCCCGAGTGGTAGAGGGGGTTCAGGGACGGGGAGACGAGCCGGTCGAGCAGCGCCTCCGCCCACTGATTGACGGTGGCGGCCCCGGCGAGCAGACGACGGGGCCAGCGCTCGCGACGAATCGGCCGCGGCGGAAAGGCCAGGAAGGGCCGCCGCGGCGCCGGCGGCGCCGGCATCCCTTCCGACTCGGTCATCGGCAACCCGACGGTCGGCTCGCTTCCACCGATCGCGCCGGACACCGTTACCCCCGCTCTGCCAGGAGGCGGGTCAGGTCTCCTTCGATGCGCGCCTCGGGGTGCGCGAGCCCGCGGTAGGTGAAGGCGGCGCGTCCGGCGCGATCGAGCAGCACCACCACGTTGTCGTGGGCGAGCTCGCCGTCGGCCAGGCGAACTGCCTGCACGCGGTGCGCCTCGGTGAACCGTCGCACCGCGGCGGGGTCGCCCGTCAGGAGATGCCAGCGTGGACCGAGCCCCCAGCGCGTCGCGTACTCGGCGAGGACGGCCGGCGTGTCCCGCTCGGGATCGAGCGTCACGGCGACGAAGCGCGCGTCACCGGGCTGGCGCGCCTCGAGCGCTCGCAGGCGTCCGAGGAGCGCGGGGCAGGTCGCGTGGCAGTTCGTGTAGATGAACGTCAACACCGCCGGCGTTCCGCGCAGCGTCTCGGCCGTCACGCGCGCCCCGCGGTGGTCGATCAGGGAGAACGCCGGGCCCGGCGAGCCGTCGCGGATCGGAGCGGGGAGCGCCGTCGGGGTCGGGGGCATCCCCGTCGCCGAGACCTCGGCGGTCGCGAGAAGCCAGGTCGCCGGCCCGAGGAAGAGCGCCGCGGCCAGGGCGACGGCGGCTCGACCACGCCACGCGTGGAGAAAGGCGCGGAGCTCGTCCGCGTAGAACAGGCCGACCACCGCGACGAACAGCGGCGGCTGGAGGAGCGCCAGGAGCAGCGCGTCCAGCCGGTAGCGCCGCGCCTCGGCGTTCCAGCCGAAGCAGGCCGTCAAGAGCGTGTCCGCCCACGCGCCGAGCCCGGGACCGACGAGAAGGAAGACGACCATGGCCGAGCCCCAGATCAGCGCCGCCAGCACGAGGCCGGGGGCGAAGCCGACACGGGAGGTCTCGAGGCTCACCATCGTCGGATCGCCACGTCCAGCGCCACGCCCAGGAAGAGCAGGAGGAGGAAGAGGTTGGACGCGTGGAAGCTCTGGAGGGCGAGCCGCCGATCGGTCGGATGGGTCCGGAGCTGCATCTGGCGGATCACGAGCAGGCTCCCGCCCGCCACGACCCCGAGCACGAGGTACACCCAACCCAGGATCCCCAGGGCGAAAGGCAGGATGCTCGCGGTGAGGAGCCCGACCGTGTTCAGGAGAATGCCCCGGACGGCGCCGGCCTCGCCCTTGACGACCGGGAGCATGGGGATGCGCGCGCCCGCGTAGTCCTGCTTGTAGGCGATGGCCAGGCTCCAGAAGTGGGAAGGGCTCCAGAAGAACAGCACGAGCGCGAAGAGGACGGGCGGCAGACACAGCTCGGGCCGCGCGGCCGAGCCGCCCGCGAGGACGGCAAAGGAGCCGGCCAGCCCACCGATCACCACGTTGAGCCAGGACCGTCTCTTGAGCCAGACGGTGTAGACGATGACGTACGTGAACGCGCCGAGGAAGACGTGGAGCCCTACCAGGGGGTTCAGCCGCCAGAACGCGAGGCTCACGCCGATGCCGACCAGGCCGAGGCCGAGCAGGACGACGTGCCAGACGTGCCGGATGCGCCCCGACGGCAGCGGCCGCCGCGCGGTCCGCGGCATGCGCGCGTCCAGGTCACGATCGAGCACGTGGTTGAGCGCGCCTGCCCCCCCGGCCGCGATCACCGTGGCGGCGAACAGGAACATGAGCGGGGCCAGTGCCGTACCACCAGCCACCGGCGCCGGGGGGAGGGTCGCCAGGTAGCCGAGGACGGCGGCGAGCCCGATGAACGTGCCAACCCGGAGCTTGAGCGACTCGACGTACGCCGAGACCATCGCTCCCTCCTCACCGCCCCCGCCGCGCGAGAGGGATGCCCACGTTGAGCACGAAGGCGAGCCCACCCAGGATGGCGAGAAGCGAGCCAAGCCCCATCAGGTTCATGGCGATCAGCGCCTGGGCGTCCGCCCAGGTGAAGCCGAACGTCTTCCGCGGCGCCCCGTGGCCTCCCGCCCAGTGCATCCCCGCCATGATCCCGAGAAGCCCGAGGCCGTAGAGGTACGGCTGCCAGCGCGCCACGCGCGCGCTCCAGAGCCGCCGGCCCGAGATCTCGAGCAGGAGGGGCGCCAGGCCCATGTAGGCCAGCGTCACCGCGCCGACCATGCCGTGGTAGTGGGCCGGCACGCGCGTGTCCTGGTTGAAGCCGACGACGCCGAGGATGCCTCCCGTTGCGAACAGCGCCAGGGACAGCGCCGTTCCGGAGAACACCGGGCTCCTCCATGGCAGCCGGCCCGGCCCGCCGCGGCGGCGCCAGACCGCCACCAGCATGAGCCCGATCGGCACGGCGCCGGCGCCCACCCCCCAGAAGGTCCCGATCGTGACCAGGTGGTTCACGAGGAGCGCCTCGGGCGCGTACGCGAGATACAGCGCCGCGGTGACGAGGAGGAAGAGCATGAGCCCCCACACGCAGGCGCGCACGACGCGGCGGGGCGGGGGCACGACCCCCACCGCCACCCCGGCGGCGACGAGCCAGACCGCGATGGTCCCGGCCACGTGGAGGAACTGCAGGAGATGCCCGGGCCCCCAGAAGAGGGCGCGGAGACGATAGCCGAACGGGACCTCGGCATGGAGACGCGCGAGCGACAGAGCCGTCACGCCCAGCGCCAGCAGCAGCGCCAGCGCCCCCACCGCCATCGCCAGGGCTTCCGGCACGTCCGTCCCGCCGGGTCCGCCGGCCGATGGCGCGCGACGCCAGCCGCGCCCATACGCGACCAGATAGGCGACCGCCTGCACACCGACCCCCACCCCCGTCAGCGTCAGGCCGGCCCAGAAGAGGGGATGGTCGATGGCCGGCACGTAGTCGGACAGGTAGGGCTTCCCCACCCCGGTGAACGCCGGGACCGCAAGCAGCGCCGTGCCCGCGGTCGCCACGCCAAGGCCAGCCCAGGACCACCGGGCGCTGAGCGGCAAATTCGCCCGCCAGGCGACGTAGACCCAGAGGGCGCCCGAGAACGCGACGAACCACACCGTGAACGCGAACGTGACGTGGCCCACCAGCGCCAGCTGGAAGGCGCCGGCGGAGAACAGGCGGTAGACCACCGGCGTGCGCGCGAAGGCGGCGACCGCGGCGAACAGGCCCGCCACGACCAGCGAGCCCACCGCCAGCCCGAGCCATCCGGCCAGAAGCCGTCGAGTCGTCAGGGGGACCAGGCCCGGGGAGAGAGCCTGATCCCCGCGAGCGACGGCCGCAGTCCCGTTCCGTATCACCCCCGGAAGGAGCCCGGAGACCGGCAGGGCGCCGGCGAAGGGCGTCATCACGGTGTCACCGCACGAACCAGATCGCGGCCAGCCACTTCCAGTTGAGGAAGTAGTAGATGACGAACGCAGCCAGGAATACGAAGACCAGGACCATCGTCCCGGAGATCGGCACGTGCTTGCCGCCCTCCGGGGCCATCGCCGCGAGCGGGACCGCACCCGGCGTGTCGGGCACGCGGCTCCCGAAGAAGACGGACACGACGGTGAGCAGCACGTAGAGCCCGCCGCCCGCCGCTGCCAGGAGCCCGCCGATCCCCATCAGCCCGAGGAAGAAGAACGCGGCCGGCTCGATGGGCGGCTGGAAGATCGACGAGGCGAACTGCACGTCCCAGTGGCGGCGGGGGATCGCGTAGGAGCCGGCGGTCGTCATCCCGGCGGCGAACAGCGCGATCCCGATGCCGAAGAGATAGATCTGGGCGGTGGCCAGGCGCGGCCAGATGATCCGGCGCCGGAAGATCAGCGGGACGACGTAGTACGTGAGCCCCATGAAGGCGAGCGTCGTGCCGGCCACGACCGTCGAGTGAAAGTGCCCGGGGATGCGGAGGGTGTTGTGGGAGATGATGTTGACCTGCTCGGCGCCGAAGGTGACGCCGGTGATGCCGCCCATGAACCCGAACAGCGAGAGCGACAGCGCGAGCGCGGCGAACCCCGGGTTGCCCCACGGCGCCTTGGCGAGCCATTCGAAGAGGCCCTTCGAGAGCCCCTTCTTCCGCTGGACGACCTCGACCGCCGCCGGCACCGTCATCCCGTGCACCATGCTCGCCAGCACCGCGAGGTACATCGCGTACGAGGTGTTGAAGACCTTCCACGCCGGGGACAGCTGGGGATCGACGAGGAGGTGGTGAGCGGACGCGAGATTGATGAACAGGATGTAAAGGAGAAACGCCGTCCGGCAGACCTTCTCGTTGATGGGGACGGCGCCGACCG
>JBGQGN010000170.1:0-7746 GCA_041497395.1 Methylomirabilia bacterium | reverse complement strand
CGTCTCCGGCGTGAAGCCGGGCGCCCAGGTGTCCAGGCACTGCCACCCGAAGGCGATGTGGCGCACCTCGTCTCGCAGGATCAGCTCCATGAGCCGGTGCACCGCCGGGTTGGTGGCCTTGTGGACGGTCGCTTTGAAGGCGTCGATCAGGATCTCCTCGGCGGCGCAGACGAGGCTCGCGAAGATGCCCTCGAGCGACGTGTCGGGGTCGAAGGCCATCCGGCGCACGCCGTGCGTCCCCACCGCGCTCACCGTCGGCGGGTTCTGCGGCTGCGGGAAGTAGCCGCCCAGGCGCTCGGCCATGAGCCAGGACGCCTCGGCGTGACGGCCTTCCTCCTGCGTGCGCATGGTGAAGAAGAAGCGCAGGTCCGGGAGCCGGTTCTCGAGGCAGAAGCGCAGGAGCAAGGCCGGGCTCTCCGAGATGGCGCCGTACTCGCCCCAGGTCCGGCGGCTCCAGTGAAGCCGCGCGGCCATGATCTGCTCCTCGGGGTATCGCTCAGGATGGAGCTCGTCCCATGGAATATCCGTCTCCGGATCCCACTCGAGCGTCTTGGCGCGCTGCCACAGCTCCCAGACGTCGGGCATGGCGGGGGCGAGCTCGAGCGGATAGCGGGTCTCGGGGAGGTACGTGCTCATGACGGCTTCCTCCTGGACGGGGCGATCGGGCGGCGCCTCATGCGCGTCCGAGCTCCGGATGGTCGACGTGAGCCAGCGTGATGTCCCACGTGGCGAGGCGATCGCGCACCTGGGCGAGGGTGGCGCGGACCACCGCCTTCTCCTGGGCGACGGTGGAGGCGCCGAGGCCGTGCTCGGCGGCGAGGGCCTCGGCGGCCAGGAGCGGCTCGCGGGCGCCCGCGGGCAAGAGCCACGTGTTCCGATAGCCGGCGAGGATCACGCGCTCCAGCATATCGCGGACGGCCTCGGTCACGGCGGCGCGGGCGGCCGCGTCGAGCCGCGGCAGCCGCTCGCCGAGCAGCGTCCACGCGAACAGCACGTGGCGCTGCTTGTCACCGGCCACGAGCCGCAGGATCTGGCGCGCCGTCTCGTCGCGGCTCTGCCGGAGGTGGCAGAGGCACAGGTTGAGATCGAGCTGGTCGTCGAGGCAGCCGAGCGCGGCCACCACCGCCTCCACCGGTAGATCGGGATCGAGGGCCATCTGGGCGAAGGGGTGGTTGCTCGCCCGCGCGACGGCCTCGGCGGGAGTGGACTCGTACCCGCCCAGGTGCTTGGCGAAGAGAAAGCACGCTTCGAGGTGCTTGGCCTCCTCCGCGGGGCGAAAGGACAGGAAGAGCTTGGCGTCCATGCCGGCCGCCCCGGACTCGAGGCAGAAGCGGATCAGGAGCGCGGTGTTCTCGCCGAGGCCCGGATACGCGCCCCAGGCCCGGCGGCTCCACACCAGGCGCGCCGCCTCGCGCACGGGCGGCGGGTACGCCTCCGGGTCGAACCGGCTCCAGGCGATGTCCGTCTCGGGGTTCCAGCGGAGCCCCTTGGCCTGGCTGTACAGCTCGCGCAGGGTTGGGTTCTCGGGCGCGAAGCGCAGCGGGAAGCGCCGCTCCACGAAGCGCTTCTCCTGCGCCTGGTACCCCCGCAGCAGCCGGTCGCTCGTCTCTGACATGCCGTCGATGCCTTTCCGCGCCGCCTACCCCTCTACCCACCAAGATAGGCGGCCTTGAGTTGATCGTCCTCGAGAAGATCCGCCCCCGCGCCGGAGAGCACTACGCGGCCGACCTCGAGCACGTAGGCCCGGTCCGCGGACCGGAGCGCCATGCGCGCGTTCTGCTCGACGAGCAGGATCGTCGCGCCCGCCTCCCGGAGCGTCGAGAGGAGCCGCATGATCTCCTGCACGACGAGGGGCGCCAGGCCGAGCGACGGCTCGTCGCACAGCAGCAGCCGGGGGCGGCTCATGAGGGCCCGGCCGATGGCGAGCATCTGCTGCTCGCCGCCCGAGAGCGTGCCCGCGAGCTGGCCGCGGCGTCGGCGCAACACCGGGAAGAGGCGATAGGCCTCCTCCAGCCCGGCATCGAGGCGGCTTCGGAAATCGCGGCCGCGGGGCAGCGCGTAGCCGCCCAGCTCTAGATTGTCGAGCACCGTGAGGTCGGCGAAGACCCGGCGCCGCTCCGGGACCAGCGCGACGCCCGCCCGGATCATCGCCTCGGGCGTCTGCCCGGTGACGTCGCGCCCGTCCAGCGCGACGCGCCCGGCCGCCGGTACGAGCAGCCCGGCGATCGCCCGGAGCAGCGTGGACTTGCCCGCGCCGTTGGCGCCGATCAGGGCCACCAGCTCGCCCGCGCGCACCTCGAGGGAGACGTCGCGAAGCGCCGCGACGGCGCCGTAGCGCGCGGACAGCCCGCTCACCTCAAGCAACGGCGGCCACGTCCTCGCCGAGGTAGACGCGGATCACCGCGGGATCCCGCTGCACCTCGGCGGGCGAGCCCTCCGCGATCTTCTCGCCGTGGTCCAGCACCACCACCCGGTCGGAGACGCCCATCACCAGGCGCATGTCGTGCTCGATGATGAGGACCGAGATCCCGCCGTCGCGCACCCGCGCGATCAGCCGCATCATCTCGACCTTCTCGCCGGTGTTGAGCCCGGCGGCGGGCTCGTCGAGGAGGAGCAGCGTCGGCTCCGCGGCGAGCGCGCGGGCGACCTCGACGAGCTTCTGCTGACCGAAGGCGAGGCCGGCCGCGGGGACCAGCGCCAGCGGCTCGAGGCCCACGGTGGCGAGGGCGCGCTCGGCGCGCTCGACCTCGACGCGCATCCGCCGCCGCGGCCCGGGCAGGGCGAGGGCCGCGCCGAGGAAGCCGCCGGGGGCGTCGCGCTCGCAGCCGATCATCACGTTCTCGATCACGGTGAGGCCCGGGAAGAGCTGGAGGTTCTGGAACGTGCGCGAGAGGCCGAGCCGCGCCAGGCGATGGGCGGGCAGGCCGGTGAGGGGCAGGCCGCGAAGCCTTACCAGGCCGGCCGTCGGCGCGTAGAACCCGGTGATCACGTTGAAGAGCGTGGTCTTGCCCGCGCCGTTGGGGCCGATCACGGCCTTGATCTCGCCCTCGGCGACGTCGAACGAGCAGTCGCGCACGGCCCGCACGCCGCCGAACTGCTTGGTGACGCCGCGCACCTCGAGGAGCGGCCCGGCGCTCCCGCGCTCGGCGCGCTGAGCGCGGGACGCACCGAGCGAGGCCGGGCGCGCGTCCTCGGCGGTGGCGGGGCGCCTCGCGTCGAGCGCCGGCGCGCCACCGGGCTGAGCCGCCGTCCCCCCCCGCGCGAAGAGCCCGGCGATGCCGCGCGGGAGGAACAGGATCACGACGATGAGGGCGAGGCCGTAGAGCGGCACCTCCCAGTCGCCGAACTTGCGCAGGGCCTCGGGGAGGATGGTGAGGAGCACGGCGCCCACCACCGCGCCCCAGTAGAGGCCGATCCCGCCGATCGCCACCATCAGGACGAGGACGACCGAGAAGAGAAACGAGTAGATCTCGGGACTGATCACCGTGATGTAGTGCGCGTACAGGCTGCCCGCCACCGAGGCGTACACCGCGGACAGGACGAAGACGCGGCGCTTCTCGGCCGCGGTGTCCACGCCCATCGCCTCCGCCGCGGCCTCGCTCTCGCCGAGCGCGCGCAGCACGCGCCCGACGCGCGAGTTGACGATGTTGCGCGCCACCCACAGGGCGAGCCCGGCAAAGGCCCACACGAGGTAGTAGTGCTGGGTGGCGGTGGTGAAGCGGAGAGGTCCCAGGTCCCAGGGCAGGATCCCCGCGAGACCGGACGACCCGCCCGTGATGCCGTGGAGCTGGACGAAGGCAAGCTGGAGCACCGCGCCGATGCCGAGGGTCGCCATGCCGAGGTAGTACGACTTGAGGCGCAGCGTCGGGATGCCGACGACGTAGGCCAGCCCGCCGGTGGCGACGGCGGCGATCGGCATGCCCAGCCAGGGCGAGAGCCCGTAGCGCACCGAGAGCACCGCCGAGACGTAGGCGCCGAGGCCGTAGAAGCCCGCGTGGCCCAACGAGACCTGGCCGGCGTAGCCCATCACCAGGTTCAGCCCGACCGCGAGGATGGCGTAGAGACCGGCCAGCGCCACCACGTGGACGAGGTACTGGTTGGGCAGGAGCCACGGCACCACCGCCACCGCCGCCAGGAAGGCCAGGAGCGCCCGGCCGGATACCCGGCCGGGCAGCCGGTCCACCACGTCCACGTCGAGTCTAGGGGTCCACCAGGCGGAACTTCCCCTGGCGCCACTCGATGATGACGACGTCGCTCTTGGCGAGCCCCCAGTGCTTCTGCGGCGAGAAGGTGAAGACGCCGCCCACGCCCTTGTACTCGCGGATGTGCTCCTCGAGGCCCGCGCGGATCTTCCCGCGCTCGCCGCTGCCCGAGCGGGTGATGGCCTGTGCGACCATGCCGATGCCGTCCCAGGCCTGGCCGCCGTAGACGTCGGTCTCCTCGTTGTACCGGGCGCGGTAGCGCGCCTTGTAGTCGAGGATGGTGGCCTTGATCGGGTCGCTGTCGGGGAGCTGCTCGGCCACCGGGAACTTGAGCGACGTGAGATAGAGACCCTCGGCGGCGTCGCCGGCGAGCTGCATGTAGCGGTCGGCCACGAAGCCGAAGCCGTGGACCAGCACCTGTTTGAGCCCGAGCTGCTGGGCGTTCTTCAGGAAGACCACGCCCGCCGGCGTCACCGTCCAGCAGATGATGGCCCGGGCGCTGGTGCCGCGGATGCGGGTGAGCTGGGTCGTCAGGTCGTTGTCGGCGGGGCCGAACTCCTCGTAGACCACGTTGATCCCGGCCGCGGGCGCCTGGGCGCGGAGCTGGTCCCGCGCGCTCACCCCGAAGGCGCCCGTGTCGTTCAGCATGGCCACGTCCGTGATGCCGCGCTTCTTCAAGAAGTCGAGGAGGCGGGCCACCACCTCGGTGTCGTTCACGGTGGACTTGAAGACCCAGCCGCGGTCGCGCACCGGCTCGACGAGCGCGGTCGCGCCAGAGACGCTCATCAGCGGCACCTCGGCTCGCTGCACGCTGGGAACCAGCGCGAGCCCGATGTCGCTGCGGTTGCCGTCGCCGACAATCACGTCGACCTTGTCCTGCTCGATCAGGCGCTTGGCGGCGAGAACGGCCTTGGTGGACTCGCTGGCCGCGTCGTAGAGCGTGAGCTCGACGCGCCGGCCCGCGATGCCGCCCTTCTTGTTGGCCTCCTCGACGAAGAGCTCGACGGAGCGCTTCATGCGGTCGCCCAGGAAGGCCGCGGGACCGGTGTAGGAGAAGATACTGCCGAGCTTGATGGGGCCGCCCTGGGCGCGGCCGGTGCCGGGCCCGAGCAGGCCGGCGGCGAGCCCGCCGCCGAGGGTCGTGGTGAACTGCCGTCGCGTGAGCATGGGGTCTCCGTGCCGCGCCCGGGTACGGGCGCGGCGATCGAGGTGAACTCTCAAACGCGCTCGCTCTCGCCGCGCGCGAACAGACCCCGCGGGCGGACGAACAGCAGGAGCAGAAGGAGGAGAAAGGCCGCCACGTCCTTGAACTCCGAGCCGATGAGGCCGCCGCCGAAGGCCTCGAGGAGGCCCAGGACCAGTCCGCCGGCGATGCCACCGATGGTATTGCCGAGCCCGCCGGTCACCGCCGCCGCGAATCCCTTGAGGCCGAGCATGGTACCGGCGTCGTAGATCGTCAGCGTCACCGGGGTCACGATGAGGCCGCCGATCGCGCCGACCGCCGCGCTGAGGGCGAAGGACAGCATGACGATCCGGCCGACGTCGATGCCCATGAGCCGGGCCGCCTCCCGGTCGCTCGCCACCGCGCGCATGGCCTTGCCGAGCAGCGTCCGGTCGAAGAACAGGTGGAGCGCGACCACGATGGCGCCCGCCATCCCGACGATCCAGAGAGCCTGGGGCACGAAGGTCGCGCCCAGGATCCGGAAGGGCCGCTCCCCCGTGAAGGCGGGCAGTCCCGCCGCGTTCTTGCCGAGCGAGACCATCACGCCGCCCTTGATCAGGATGGACGCGCCGATGGTCACGATGATGAGGTTGAGCACGTCGGCGTGCCGGATGGGCCGCACGATGACGCGCTCCATGACGACGCCCACCGCGGTCACCGCGACGACGGTGAGGACGACCACCAGCGCCAGCGGCATGCCCGTCGCCGAAAGAATCGACGCACCGAGCATCCCGCCCAGCATGGAGAACTCGCCCTGGGCGAAGTTCACCGCGCCGGTCGCATTGAAGACGATGTTGAGTCCCAGCGCGACGAGGCCGTAGATCGCCCCCACCATGAGGCCGGAGAACAGGAACTGCAGAAGGCTCGCGGTGTTCACGTGCGCCTCCGCCCGCGGGCCGGCGCGCCCCGGCCCGACAGCTCGCGCAGGGCCTCACCGAGGAGCCCGACGCCCCGCGTGATCTGCCCGGGCGCCATCCCCGAGAAGCAGAGGCGGAGGGCATGGTGCTGGACGGCCTCGGGGAAGAAGACGGCGCCGGGAACGAAGCTCACGCCGCGCTCGACGGCGAGCCGGAAGAGATCGGCCGCGTCGAGCCCGCGCGGCAGCTCGAGCCACAGGCTGAAGCCCCCTTCCGGCGCGGTCCAGCTCGCGGCGCCGTGGAGCTCGCGCGCGAGGGCCTCGATCATCGCGTCGCGCCGCGCCCGGTACGCCGGACGCACCCAGGCCAGGTGCCGCCGCATGCGCCGGTCCGAGGCCAGCGCCAGGCCGAGCCGCTGCAGGAGGAGCGAGACGTGGACATTGGTCACGTACTTCAGGCGAAGGAGCGGCTCCACCAGCGCCTCGGGGCCCGCGACGAAGCCCAGGCGGAGGCCCGAGAACAGGCTCTTCGAGAACGTGCCCACGTGGACCACCCGCTGCTCCCGGTCCAGGGCCAGGAGCGACGACGGCGGCGGCGCACCCCACGAGAGGTCCGCGGCGGCGGCGTCCTCGACGATGACGAGGTCGTGACGCCGCGCCACCGCGAGCAGCCGCCGGCGCCGCGCCAGGCTCATCGTGTAGCCGGTCGGGTTCTGGAAGGACGGCATCGTGTAGAAGACGCGGGCGCCGGTGCGCGCGGCCGCGCTCGCGAGCTCGTCGGGATCGGGCCCATCGGGACCCACCGGCACGCCGACCACGCGGACGCCCGCCGTCGAGAGCGCCTCGAGCGCGCCCAGATAGGTCGGGCTCTCGACCACCACGGTGTCGCCGGGACCGGCCAGGGCCCGGAAGACGAGGGCCAGGCCCTCCTGGCCGCCGTTCGTGACGATGATCTGCTTGCGGTTCACCGACGCCCCGCCCGCCGCCAGCCGCTCGGCGAGCGCACCGCGTAGGGCCGGATCGCCCTCCGCCGCTCCCATCTCGAACAGGCGCGCCCCGTCGCGGCGAAGCGCCGAGCGCAGCAGGCGCCCGGCCTCGCGGGGGTAGAGATCGAGCGCGGGCGTGTAGCTCGCGAAGCCGCCGGACGCGGTCTCGCGATCCAGGTGGAGCAGGCGGCGGTAGGTCTCGTGGAAGGAGGGCGTCGCGAGAGATGGCACGATCGGCACGCGGCCGGCACCGGGCGCCGCGAGGCCGGCCGCGGCCTCGCCGCCGCCTTGCGGCAGCACGACGGTCCCGACGCCCGCGCGCGCCCGCACGAGGCCCTGCTCGGACAGGATGCGATACGCGGCGGCGACCGTCTCCGCGGTGGTCCCGACCTGGGCCGCGACGTGCCGCACGGTCGGCAGCCGCGCGCCCACGCGGTACTGGCCTTCCACGATGCCCGACCGGAAGTGATTCGCGATGCG
>JBGQGN010000169.1:0-7779 GCA_041497395.1 Methylomirabilia bacterium | reverse complement strand
GCCAGCGAGTCCTCGGCGAGCGCGATGGGATAGAGCCCGAGGCGCATGGTGCCGCCCTTGTCCTCGATCGTCCGCTGCTCCGGCAGGATGTCGATCACCGGGTGCGGCGTGTTAGCGTCGAACTCGGCAGAGTTGGCGCCGGCGAGCCCCGCCACGTGGCGCGCGAACTCGATCACCGCACACTGGAGACCCAGGCAGATACCGAGGAACGGCACGCCTCGCTCCCGCGCGTACTGGGTCGCCTCGACCTTGCCCGGGATGCCCCGGTCGCCGAAGCCGCCCGGGATCAGGATGCCGTCGACACCCGTGAGATGCGCCTCGGGCCCGTCCCGGACGAGCTGCTCCGCGTCGACCCACCGCGTCTCCACGCGGGCATCGTGGGCGATCCCGCCGTGGGTCAGCGCCTCGGCGAGGCTCTTGTACGAGTCCCGGAGCTCGACGTACTTGCCGACGACCGCGATCCGGGCGGTCCGGGCCGGCTGCTTGATCTTCCGGACGATTCCCTCCCAGTTGGACAGGTCGATGGGGCCGGCCGGCAGCCCGAGCAGCTTCACGATGATCTCGTCGAGCCCCTCCTGGTGGAAGACGAGGGGCACCTCGTAGATCGTCTCGACGTCCTTGGCGGTGATGACCGCCTCCTCGTCGACGTCGCAGAAGAGCGCGATCTTCGACTTGATCGCCGGCGGCAGGAAGCGGTCCGTCCGGCAGAGCACGATATCCGGCTGGATCCCGATCGCCCGCAGCTCCTTCACCGAGTGCTGGGTGGCCTTGGTCTTGAGCTCACCCGAGGCCTTGATGAACGGCACGAGAGTGAGGTGGATGTAGATCACGTTCTCTCGCCCGACGTCCTTCTTCAGCTGGCGGACCGCCTCGAGGAACGGGAGGCCTTCGATGTCGCCGACCGTCCCGCCGATCTCGACGATCTGGACGTCGACGTCCTGGCTCACACGGCGGATCGACGCCTTGATCTCGTCGGTGATGTGGGGGATCACCTGGACGGTGCGCCCGAGGTAGTCGCCGCGGCGCTCGCGCGAGATGACCGCGTGGTAGACCTTGCCTGTGGTGACGTTGTGGTCCCGCGTCATCCGCGCACGGGTGAACCGCTCGTAGTGGCCGAGGTCGAGATCGGTCTCCCCCCCGTCGTCGGTGACGAAGACCTCCCCGTGCTGGTAAGGGCTCATGGTCCCTGCATCCACGTTGATGTAGGGATCCATCTTCTGGAGGGTGACCCGGAAGCCGCGGGCTTCCAGGAGACAGCCGATCGAGGCGGACGCCAGCCCCTTGCCCAGGGATGACACGACGCCGCCGGTGACGAACACGTACTTGGTCGGCACGATCAGCCTCCTCCCTTACCCGGTCGGGTGAGCGATGCTTTCCCGCGCCCGCGGCCCCGGGCGACGGCGCCCGTGAGCCAGCGTAACGCACCAGTCCGGCTTCGGACGTGTCCTGCGGCCTGCGCCGCCCGGAGCGCTTTCAGGATCTCGCCGACCGCTGGCCCGGGGGAAACACCCAGCGCGGCGACATCGTCGCCCGTCGCCAGCGCCCGGAGGCGGCGCCAGCTCCGGAGGTGGCGGTCGAGATGGCTCTTGGCGGCGGCGCCTCCCGCAAGAGTCCGCGCCCACGCCACGGTCAGTTCCGGCACGCTCTGTAGTATGCCGTACGCGCCGGCCCGCCCGTGCACGCGGGCGAGGCGGGCGACGAGTCCCGGCGCGTCCCGGCGCGCTTGGCGGATCGCCTCGCGCCGGGCCGGCGCGAGGGCGAGCCGGTCCATCCACGTCTCGACGGCCGTGCTCCCTTTGGTGAGGGCGAGTAGGGAGAGGGCGACCGGGGCGTCGGGACCGAGCCCGTCGAGGGCCCGTGGACCGAGCGCCGTGGCGAGCAGGCGTGACGCCTCTGGCCCCGGCGAGGTCTTCCCGCCGACGAGGCTCCACGCCCCCAACCGGCCGGCCTCCCGGAGGGCGGCCACCGGGCGCCGCTCAGCCAGCACGAGCTCCAGCTCCGTGCGGAGGCGGTCGCCGGACAAGGCCCGGTAGACGTCGAGCCGGGCTGCGTGAGCGGCCAGCCGGCGGGTCGTGTGGTCGACCTGGCACCCCAGCCGCGCGGCGAAGCGCGCCGCACGAAGGATGCGCGTTGGGTCCTCCACGAACGATAGCGGATGAAGGACCCGGATCCGCCGGGCGCGGAGATCGGCCAGGCCGCCCGTCGTGTCCACCAGCCGGCCCCAGTCGGCGCGGTCGAGCCGGATCGCGAGGGCGTTCAGGGAGAAGTCGCGGCGCGCGAGATCCTCCGCGAGCGAGGCGGGTTCGACGTCAGGCAAGGCGCCCGGCGCCCGGTAAGACTCGCGCCGCGCCGTCGCGAGATCGACCCGGCGTCCATCCGGGAGGACGACCGTCGCGGTGAGGAAGACCGGGTGCTCCAGGGTCTCTCCGCCGAGGCCCCTGGCGAGCGCCCGCGCGAGCGTGGCGGCACGTCCCTCGACCACGAGGTCGAGATCCGTCCGCTGGTCGGCGCGATCGAGCAGAAGGTCCCGGACGAAGCCGCCCACCACGGCGACGGGGAGCCCGAGCGCGTCGCCGTGCGCTCCCGCGGTCCGGAGGATCTCCCCTACCCGTCCCGGCAGCCGGTCAAGCTCCCGAGCGACGGAAAGGGGCAGCCCGACCGGCGCTTCGGGCTCGCGGAAGACGACGCCCTCGGGTCCTCGGGGTCCGAGGACCAGGAGAAAGGGCCGGTCCGGTCCGAGGCGATGCCGGACCGCGACCTCGGACGCTGTCGAGGGCTCGACCGACACGTCCCAGAGGATGGCCGAGACCGGTACCCGGCCGAGCCCAAGGGCGAGGGCGCGGGCGAGCGTTTCCCGCGATGCGGCGGCCCACGTCGCGCCGATGCGGACGACGACGAGCCGCGCGCGCTGCCGGTCCGCCAGACGAGCGGCCGGCGCCACGGTGAGGCCGGGAGAGACGACCACGAAGTGCCGGTGCATCAGTCCGGCAGCGCGGGGATCGACCTGCGGGTAGCTCGTGCGGCGGACGGTCACGACGGCACTCCCGCTCATCTCGCTCGCCGTCTTCCCGGGCCGCCGCTCGGTTCCACGCTCACGCTCGCGGGTGGAAGGTGCGGTAGAGCCGGCGCACGGCGTCGGTCGGGAGGTGCGTGTAGATCTCGGTCGTGCCGATGTCGGCGTGCCCGAGGAGGGCCTGGACCGACCGGAGGTCGGCGCCGCCCTCGAGGAGGTGGCTCGCGAACGAGTGACGGAGGGCATGGGGGAACCCTCCGCGAAGCCCCACCCCCCGCGCGCGCATCCGCACGATCCGCCAGAGCCCCTGACGGCCGAGAGCCTGGCCTCGGGCGTTCACGAAGAGGACGCCGGGGTCGGCGCCCCGGACGAGGCGCGGGCGCGCCCGCTCCAGGTAGGTGGCGAGCGCGCGGCGAGCCGCGTCCCCGATCGGCACCATCCGCTGTCGGTCGCGCTTGCCACGGCACACCAGGAGCTGGGTCTGGAGGTCCACGTCCGCGGGCCGGAGCCCGACGAGCTCGGAGGCGCGAAGCCCCGACCCGTAGAGGAGCTCCAGCATCGCGCGATCCCGCCAGGCGCGAGGATTGCCGTCCCCCGGGGATTCCACCAGGGCGGTGGCGTCCGGCTTCGAGAGCGCTCTCGGGAGCCGGCGCGGGAGCCGCGGCGTCTCGAGTAGCGCGGCCGGATTCTCGCGGAGAAGGCCAGCGCGCCGGCCGAACCGGTAGAGGCCGCGCACCGCGGCCAGCCCGCGGGCGAGCGTGCGGGGGCTCCGGCCGCCCCGGCGAAGCGCCTCGAGGTGGGCGACCAGGTCGTCCGGCCGCGCGGTCTCGAGCGTCCGCCGTCGCGTCCGGAGAAATTCCACCAGCCGGGCGAGATCGCGCCGGTAGGCGGCGATTGTGAGGGCGGAGCTACCATCCTCGACGCGAAGTCTCTCGAGGTACTCGTCCACCAGGGGGCCGGTCGCCGAGGCCGCCCCGCCCTCCTTCATGCGCGCTCGCGCGAGTCGAGGAGGATCGTCACCGGGCCGTCGTTCGCGAGCCGGACCACCATCCGTGCACCGAAGCGGCCCTCCACCACCGGCACACCCCCGACGCGGAGACCCTCGGCCACGTCCTTCACCAGCGGGGCGGCCACCTCGGGGGCGGCGGCCCCGAGGAAGTCGGGGCGGCGCCCCCGGCGGGTGTTGGCGAGTAGCGTGAACTGGGAGACGAGGAGGCAGCTTCCGCCCGTGTCAAGGAGCGAGTGCTGGAACTTCCCGTGCTCGTCCTCGAAGATGCGGAGGTGGAGGATCTTATCGGCGAGGTAGCGAACGTCACCGGAACCGTCACCGGCCGCGACGCCGAGTAGGGTGACGAGGCCCCGGTCGATGCTGCCGATCACCTGGCGATCCGCCTCGACCGACGCTCCGGTCACGCGCTGCAGCAGGGCCCGCATGTGGTCCGGTCTCGAACGAGTATATCAACGCCTCTCCTTGCGGTGCAAGGAACTCCTCCGCCAGCGACCCAAGAGCGCGCTCGACGCGAGCCGCACTTCCTCCGCGCCGAGCGCCGCGTGACAGGCGACGTAGGCCGCCGTGGACCCGACGATCACCGCCGCGAGCCAGAGAGCCTCGGCGAGCCGGCCCGGCGGCGGCGGCGCGAGGCGCCACGCCGCGCCGAGGAGCAGGCACAGCCCGGCCGAGACGCCCGCGGTCCGGAGCCACGCGCGCCGAGCGCCCGGGATGGGCGGCCCCGGCAATCGCCGGCGGATGAGGATCGTCAGGGCGACCGCGTTGACGGTGGCGGCCCCCGCGATGGCCAGGGCGAGTCCGACGTGCCCCAGAGACGGCGCCAGGATCAGGGCCAGCGTGCAGTTGAAGGCCATCGCGCAGACCGACACCTTGACCGGCGTCCGCGTGTCGCCGAGCGCGAAGAAGGCCTGGGCCGAGATCTTGGCGGTCGCCGATCCCACGATCCCCAGCGCGTACATCGCCACGGCGGCGGCGGTGCCGGCGGTCTCGGCCGGCCCGAAGCGGCCCCGCTCGTAGAGGACGCGAACGATCGGCTCCGACAGGACGAACAGGCCCACCGCGGCCGGCATGCTGACGAACGTGGCGAGACGAAGCGAGAACGACAGCGTCTCGCGGAGCGCCTGCTTGTCGCGCCGCGCGGCCTGCTCCGAGAGCGTGGGCAGCACCGCGGTCGCGATGGCGACCCCGAACACGCCGAGCGGGAACTCGATCAGCCGGTCCGCGTAGTAGAGGTAGGACACGCTTCCCTTGGCCAGAAACGACGCGATGATCGTGTTGACGACGGTGCCGATGTGGGTCGCCGATTGTCCGACGGCTACCGGCGCCATCAGCCCCAGGATCCGCCGAACCGCCGGGTGGCTGAAGGCAATTTGCGGCGGCGCGAGCAGGCCGCGGACCCCCAGCCAGGGCACCTGCAGCAGAAGCTGGCCGGCTCCGCCGATGAGCACCCCCAGCGCGAGCCCGGTGACGGGCTCCGGCAGCCGTGGCGCGAGCACGAGCGCGCCGATGATGATCCCGACGTTCAGCGCCACCGGTGACAGGGCCGGCAGGAGGAAGTGGCGGTGAGCGTTCAGGACGCCCATGGCCAGGGCCGACAGTCCCACGAAGAACAGGTACGGGAACATCAGGCGCGTCATCCGCACGGTCAGCTCGCCCGCGCCCGAATTGCCGAAGAAGCCGGGCGCCATGAGCCGGACGACCCAAGGCGCCGCCAGCATGCCCAGCAGGGTCAGGGTGCCGAGGAGCAGGAGCATGACCCCGGACACGGCACGGAGCATTCGCCGCGTGTCGGCGCGGGATCGCGCCGTCACGTACTCCGTGAATACCGGGATGAAGGCGGACGAGAGCGCACCCTCCGCGACGAGACGCCGGAGGAGGTTCGGCAGGCGAAACGCCACGAAGAAGGCATCCGTCGTGACGCCGGCGCCGAAGGCCCGGGCGATCACGAGGTCGCGCAGGAAGCCGAGGATCCGGCTGGCCAGGGTGGCGGTGCTCACCACGGCGGCCGCGCGCGCCACGGCGCGCCGGGCGCCGGTCACGGGCGGTGACGGCGGGAACTCGGTGGCGTCGGTCCCGACCGGGACGTCCGCGCTCACCGATGGGCTACCGTTCCTGCAGTGGAACAGATCGGACGGCCTCGAGCGGACGGCGCCTCGCCCGCGCCCTGCGGGCTCGTGGCGGTCGCCGATCGCGGCCTCGAACCTTGACAGCCCCGACGGAGCGCGGTAGGCTCCGAAGTCGCGCCGTCGACTGGCCAGACCGAGCGCCGGCGTGGCGACTCGCGCCAGTCCCGAGTGCCAGTCCGAGTGCCAACCCGAGTGAAGGAGGTGATCCAATGGCCAACATCAAGTCCGCCATGAAGCGCATCCGCACGAACGAGAAGCGCCGCGTTCGCAACGCGGCCGTCCGCTCGACGGTCCGGACCTCGATCAAGGGCGCGCGCGCCGCGATCGAGGGGGGCCAAGCCGATCAGGCCCGAGAGATCCTGCAGCACACGATCCAGGTCCTCGACAAGGCGGTCACGAAGGGCGTCATTCACAAGAACACGGCGGCCCGCAAGAAGTCCCGCCTGACGCGCCAGTTGAACGCCCTCGCGAGCCGCTAGCCCGCCAGCTCGGCGACCAGGCAGGTCAGGAGCGCGCGGGGGTTCCCCGCCCCCGTCTTGAGCGCCTGGTCCACCTCGAAGCATTGCCGGGCGGCCCGAGACACACCTCGAATCCCGACGGCCCGGGCGCGCGCGGTCAGGCGCTCGACGGCCCACTCCGGCCGGCGCCGCTGGAGCGCGCGGGCCGCCTCGCGGGCGTCGGCGCCCGCCGTCGCCGCCGGGAGCACGCGCCAGAGGTCGCGGAGATACCCCACGACCCATGCGAGCAGGATGAGCGGCTCGTCCCCCGAAGCGAGGAGCTGTGACGCCAGGCGCAGGGCGTCGGGTCGCCGTGCCTCCTCGAGCGCCTGCGTCAGCTCCCAGTACTGGCGCGCCCGGGTTTCTCCCGCCAGGGCTCTCACGACCTCCTCGGACACGCGCCGGTCGCCGGCGGTGTAGAGGGAGGCCTTCTCGAGCTCCGCGGCCAGCCGTGCCAGGTCCTCCCCCACCAGATCGACCAGGGCCTGGGCGGCGTCCGGAGCGAGGTCGAGTCCGGCCGCGCGCGCCCGCTCGCGCACCCAGCCCACCACCGCGCGTCCCGCTGGCGCCCGGATCTCCACCTGATCGCTTTCGGGCAGGAGACGGAGGCCCGCGGTCTTGCGGTCGGCGCTCGCGGCGACGAGTAGCACCGTCGTGCCCTCCGCTGGCCACCCGACGGTCGCGCGCCGGGCCTCGGCCAGCGCGTCCCGGAGGCGGTCGGCCGCCTTGGCCGCGAGATCCGTCACCCCGCGCACGAGGACGAGACGGCGCCCGGCAAAGAGCGACAGCGATGCGCCCGCGGCGACGAGCGCCTCCGGGGTGAGCTGGTCCGCGTGGAAGAGCTCGCGATTCCAGCCGGCGGCCTGATCGTCGGGCAGGAGCGCCCGCGTCAGGCGCTCCACCACGTCGTCGACGAGGAGGGGCTCGGGCCCGTGGAGGAGCAGGAGCGATGGGACACGCCCGGCCGCGGCGTCGCGGAGGAGGGCGGTGACCTCCAGCTCAGAACCCTTCGAAGGCGAAGCTGACGATGGCGCGAGCCACATCCACCGCCGCTTTTTGGACGGCTACCTGCTCCCGGGCTATGGTCTGCGTCACCTGGCCGGCGACCTGGAAGTCGGCGCGCTCCTCGATGCG
>JBGQGN010000168.1:0-7781 GCA_041497395.1 Methylomirabilia bacterium | reverse complement strand
GGGATTCCTGGCGCTCGACTGGTGCGACGGCTCGCTCCTCGGCCCGCTGGCGCGGGCGAGCTTCGCCCTCCACGCCGACCTCGCCCGGGAGCTCGGGACGGGCTACGGCTACCGGCGCATGGAGACGTTCATGCTGGCCGCGCGCGAGCGAGGCGGCCGCCCCGGCGACCATCGCGTCTCAGCCCCGGCCTGGCTCGATGCGGAGGCCACGGTCATCGACGCGCTCGGCTCGGTCGAGACGACGGCCCAGGTGGATCCGGCGCGCTTCACGGCGGCGCTGGTCGGCGCCGCGGAGGTCCGCGGCGCGACGCTCAGGCTCGGCGTCGTGGAGGGCGTGCTGCGTCGCGCGGGCGCGGCCCGCGGGGTGACCGTCGACGGTGCCGCCGTCGAGGCTGACGCGGTCGTCCTGGCCATGGGCCCGTGGACGGGGGCCACGGACCTGCCGCTCCCACGGGTCCAGGGGCTCAAGGGCTACAGCGTGACCCTGGCCGCGGCCGGTCTACCGGCGCACGCGCTCTTCGTCGACTACCGCACGGCCGACGGCCGCCGGCTCGAGCCGGAGATCTTCCCCCGGCCCGGCGGGGAGGTCTACGTGTGCGGCATGGCCGACCCCGCGCCGCTGCCGGACTCGCCGGACGCGGTCGAGGTGAACGAGGAGGCGTGCGCCGTGCTCGCGCGCGCCGCCGGCCGCGTGTCCACCCGGCTCGCCGCAGCGCGGATCACCCGGCGCCAGGCGTGCTACCGCCCCGTGACGGACGACGGGCTGCCGCTGATCGGCGCCGTGCCGGGGGTGGCGGGCGCCTTCGTGGCGACGGGCCACGGCCCCTGGGGCATGCTGAACGCGCCGGCGACCGGCCGCGCCCTCGCCGAGCTGATCGTCGACGGCGCCGCGTCGTCGGTGGACCTCCGCCCTTTCGACCCCGCCCGGCTGGCTCCCGCCCGGGGCCGGTGACACGCCAGCGCGGCCGATCGCTCGCGGCGGTTCGTCCGGACGGCGGCACTCCCGGGGCGGGACCCGAGCCTTTGGTACACTGGCGGCACACTCAAGGAGGACGAACCATGGCCAGCGTCGCGCCGAAGTACGCCTGGATGAACGGCAAGGTGATTCCCTGGGAGCAGTGCGTGCTGCACGGGCGCAGCGCGGGCGGCTTCATGGGCAGCAACGTCTTCGAGGGGGTGCGCGCCTACTGGAACCCGCAAGAGGGCGAGCTCTTCGTCTTCAAGCACGAGGAGCACCTCCAGCGGCTCGGGCGCTCGCTGAAGACCGTGCGTCTGGACGTGCCCTTCACGCTGCGCGAGATCGGGCAGGGGGCGCTCGACCTCCTGCGGGCGAACGAGTTCCGCCAGGACGTCCACTTCGTCCCGGTGGCCTTCTTCGGGATGGGGGCTCACAACTTCAACACCCTCGGCCCCACGGTCGACAACGGCGTCTACATCACGGCGGTGCCGTGGCCGCAGCCCGCGGCCTTGTGGGACGGCGCGACCGCCTGCGTGGCCTCGTGGCGGCGCATCAGCGATGATACGGTGCCGCCGCGGCTCAAGGCGGGCGCCAACTACCAGAACAGCCGGCTGGCGCAGACCGAGGCCAGGGTGGACGGCTACGACACCGCGATCATCCTGAATAATCGCGGCACGGTGGCCGAGGGCCCCGGCGCCTGCCTCATGATGATGCGCGACGGGAAGCTCATCACGCCGCCCGTCACGGCCGGGATCTTGGAATCCATCACCCGCACCACGCTGATGGACCTGGCGGCGCGCGAGCTGGGCGTGGAGGTGGTGGAGCGGGAGGTCGACCGCACCGAGCTGTACGTGGCGGACGAGGTCTTCATGTGCGGGAGCGGCCTCGAGGTGCTCCCGATCACGTCGGTCGACCGGATCGCGGTCGGCGACGGGACGCGGGGATCGATGACGAAGCGCATCCAGGACGTCTACTTCTCCGCCGCCCGCGGCGACCTGGCCGCCTACCGTCGCTGGCTCACCCCCGTGTACGCCGCGGTGCGCGAGGCGGCCGCGACCCGCTAGCCCCGGCGAGGCCAGGGCTCGCGCGGGTCGTGCGCCGCGATGCGCCGGACCTCGACGCTCCCGAAGCGCGCGCCCGGGATCCGCCCGGCCACCTCGATGGCCTCGTCGAGATCGCGCGCCTCGATGAGGTAGTACCCGCCGAGCTGCTCCTTCGTCTCGGCGAAGGGGCCGTCGGTGGTCGACGGCCGGCCGTGACGCACCCGCACGGTGGCGGCGGTCTCCACCGAGTCGAGCGGCGAGGCGCTCACGTAGTGCCCGCTCCGGCGGAGCTCCTCGCAGAGCGCCAGGTTCTCGGCGACCAGGGCATCCCACTCGCCGCCGGACAGCGCGGCGATCCTCTGCTCCTCGGCGTAGACCAGGCACAGGTACTTCATGGAGTCCCTCCTTGGAGGCGCGATCAAGCCTTCTCCAACGATGCCACGCTGGATGGGCCCGCGGGCGCGTGTTTTTCCTCAGCCGCCGGCGCGCGAGCCTCGATCCCTCACGGGGCGACCGGACGACTCCACGGCCGCGCCGGCCGCGCCGCCCACCCGAGCAGGCGGGCCGCGGCCTCGGCGATCCCGCCCGGACAGGCGAAGATCACGGCGATCAGGAGCCCGCCGAGCATCAGGCCGTGGGACAGGGCGAAGCGGTTCGCGACGTGCTGGAGGACCACGAACACGGCCGCGCCCACGGCCGGCCCGAGGAACCACCGGGTCCCCCCGATGATCGTGACGACGACGAGCTTGGCCGAGAAGAACCAGTGGAGCTGCTCGGGCGTGACCTGGCGGTCGAGCTGCCCGTAGAGCCCCCCGGCCAGCCCCAGGACCGCGCCGGAGAGGACGAAGGCCCGCCAGCGGTAGGCCCGCACGGGGATCCCGACGAACGCGGCGCGGACGTCGTTGTCGCGGATCGCACGGAGCGCCATCCCGAACGGCGATCGGTTGACGCGCCAGAGGGCGCCGAGGGCCGCGAAGAAGGCCACGAGCAGCACGTAGTAGAAGACCGGGAAGAACCGCTCGGGGGCGGGCGCGGTCCCGAGGATGGTGAGGCGGGGGATGTAGAGGCCCCCGTAGCCGACGTAGAAGAGGCCCTTTCCGAAGTCCCCGAGCAGGCGGAACGGCACCCCGACGACGAACACCGCGTGGACGAGCTGCCCGAAGGCGAGCGTCATGATCGTGAAGTGGATGCGGGTCGCGTGCACGCACCACGCGCCGCTCAGCGCGGCCATCACGGTGGCCGTGACGACGCCGGCCAGGAGGTACACCTCGAGCGAGTGGACGCCGAAGAGGCTGAAGAGGAACGCGCCGGCGTAGGCCCCGAGCCCGAAGTAGGCGGCGTGCCCGAGGGAGAGGAGGCCGGTTGTCCCGTACACCAGGTTCAGCCCAAGCCCGGCGATCCCGAGCGCCAGGGCGTAGCACAGCTCGATGAGGGTGTAGGGCGCGAGCACCGCAGGCATCGGGGCGAGCAGAAGCGCCGCCAGACCGGCGGCGAGCGTCGGCCGCGATCGATGGGTCCATGCCCGCGCCCCGGCGCCGAACCGCGTGCTGGAAGCTCTGTGCCAGACCCACATCGCTAGCCCTCGCCCCACGTCTCGACGATCGGCATATTGCCACGTGTGAGACCTGCCGTCGCGGAGCGACCGCCCTCGCGGGGGGTGTCGGTGACCGTTTCGGGCGCGTACGCCCGGCGCGCAGGGCTTTGTCGAGATAGTCTGTCGCGTCCGCGGTCATGGGTCCACGAGACCAATGCCGCCGCTTGCTTGCCGGGTCGTGGCTGGCGAGTGACGATCAGCGTCACCCGAGCGGGGCGCCGGCACCCCAATCGGGCCGGCCCGGAGGGCTTGAGCCACGGTTTCGGCCCGAATCAATGCCTGGCACAGCCTTGCATGGGATCTCCTGGCAATGCTGCGCCAGGCTGCCGTCGCCGTGCTGCTGGTCGGGACTGCGGTGTCGCTGACGACCGCCGCGCGCCGCCGGCTGGGCCATGGCTCGCCCCGGAATGGGGGCGGGCGTGGTCACCCGCATCATTGCTACCTCTGCGACGGGAAGTGGAGCCATCAGGGGGAGTGCGCAGAAGGGCCGGCGCGGCTCTGCCCGTGGTGTCTCGCCGGCAGCCGGGCCGGCAACGCGGCGCTCCCCGAGCGCATCGTCAGCCTGATCCAGGAGATCGGACCGGCCCGGCGGGGACGCCACGCTCACCACTGCCCGACGTGCCTCACGACGTGGTCGCACCGGCACGCAGGCGCCTGTACGGCGGGCGATCGCGCCGCGCTTTCCGAGTGTCCCGGCTGCCGGCGCCGGCCCGCCGCGGTCTCCGTGTCCATCCCGCACGCCTGACATCCGCGCCCCGCGCCCAGGTTCGTCCACGACCAGAAGCTCCCTCGCGCGCCCGTATCATCGGCGCCGCCCGGCGCCGCCGAGCGGGCCCGGGACGCTAGCGGGCGGGGATGCTCACCCGGACGGTGCCGCCGAGCGCCGCGCGAAAGGCGGGGCCGCGCCCCTTCGGCACGCGGATCTCGTAGCGGCCCTTGCCGAGCCAGTCCTCGACGATCTCCGGATTGAGGGCCTTCAGCTCCCGGTAGAACGAGCCCGCCTGCCGCGCGAGCTCGGTCACGGCCACGCGGTCGCGGAGCTCGATCCCGACGACGTCGGCGTCGTAGGCGCGGTAGCGCTGCTCGTGCGGGACCTCGAAGCCGTACCGCTCCGGCTCCGAGAGGATCAGCTTCGCGGCGAGCGCCCGGAAGACGTAGCGCTCGGTCTCCTCCGAAAGCGCAACCTGGTAGTAGCTCGTCACGCCCTGGTGGCGGAGCGCCTGGTCGATGCGGGTCTCGCCGGTGTTGTAAGCGGCGAGCGCCAGGGGCCAGTCGGGGAACCGCTGGCGCAGCTCTCGCAGAAGGGCGAGCGCGGCGGCGGTGGAGCGCTCGGGATTTCGCCGCTCGTCCCAGCCCGAGGTGACCGCGAGCCCGTAGCGCTTGGCCGTCGACGCGATGAACTGCCAGATGCCGAGCGCGCTCGCGTGCGAGTAGGCGCCCGGAAGGAGCGCGCTCTCGATGACCGCGACGTACTTGAGGTCCTCCGGGAGCCCGGCGCGTCTCAGCTCACGCTCGATGTACGGGAAGTAGCGAGCGCTGCGCTTGAGCCACAGCACCACCTGGGCGGGATTCCCGAGCGACAGGAGAAACTCCCGCTCGAGGCGCTCGCCGACGTCCCACCGCGCGAGCGGCACGGCCTCTCCCGCGAACTCCAGGCGGGCTGGCAGCTCGACGCTGTGGAGGGCCCGCGGCGAGGCGGCCTGGCCGGTCTCGAGCCGTTCGAGCCGCGCGCGGAGCCGGTCGAGCTCGGCCCGGAGCTCGACGACCTCCGGGACGGTTGGCTCGACGGCTGGCTCGACGGCCGGCTCGGGGGTGGGCTCGGTGTCCTGGGCGGCGACCGGGGCGCCCCCGAGGAGGCCGATCGATAGCCAGACCATCAGCCACGTCCCGCGCATGCCGGGTAAGAGGAGCAACGTCCGTGCCAGCCTCGTGCGGGAGTGGGGTGGCCGAGCGCATCCCGAAGTGTTCCTAGGCAGACATCCGATCACGGCCCAAATCCGGCCCAGGACGCGGTGCTACGCGGGGTTGCCTACTCTCTCGGTCATCGGCGGGTGGGGCGGGTCGGGTGCCGGCAGGGCCGGCCGCGGCGCTGGGCTGGCCCATGCACCCCGCGTGGCAGCCGATCGGCTGCCACCAGAAGCGCTGCCAGGTCGGAAGCATCGAGCCTCCGCCTGAGCGCGAGCACCTCGCCGCGACGGGTGCGTCCGCCGTTACCGGGGAAGGTTCTGGCGCGCCAGCTCCTTGATGAGGCCCGCCTCACCGAGATGGGCGCGGCCGTGGCCGATGTCGAGCGCGATCACCTCCGCGACCGTCTGGTTCCACATGCCCTGCACCTCGGCCAGGTACTGGGCTGTCCGGTACACGGGCCGCCGGGCGAGATGGGCGCGGTTGTCCGGCACCCGATCGAGATCGCGCTCGGTCACGGTGCCGATCCAGCGGACGTTCTCGGCGAGCACCGCGTCGGCGTAGGCCAGCATGTCGTCGACGGAGACGGCCCGCGCGACGGCATCCGCGTCGGCGAGGCTGATGCCGAAGGCGAGGCCGAGTCGGTCGAATCCGCCCGGGCGGGTCCACGCGTTCCAGTCCCTCACCTCGGGGACGTTCCGGATCCAGGTCTGGACCGTCCAGTCCTGGCAGGCGGGAACGTGCCAGAGCGTGAAGCCCGTGAGGTTCTGTTCGGGGGCCACGCGGAAGGTCCACTCGTCCGGGCTCAGGTCGTGGGCCAGCGCGTGCAACGCCGCGTTCAGGGTGGTCCACTGCGCCGTGAGGAGGGCGGCGGCATCCATCGCCGCTCCAGTGTACGCCACGGCTTGACCCTGTCCTCCTCCGGGTGCTACCCAGGGAGCATCCATGAGCCGGCCACCGCAGAGCGAAGGCCGTCCACAGATCCGGGAGTCGCCCGAGGGCCTCGAGGTCGAGACGGGGCCGGAGCCCGCGACGTCCGTCATCTGGCTTCACGGCCTCGGCGCCGACGGCTCCGACTTCGTCCCGATCGTGCCCGCCCTCGGTCTCCGGACGCCCGTCCGCTTCGTGTTCCCGCACGCGCCGCGTCGGCCCGTGACCATCAACGCCGGCATGGTGATGCGCGCCTGGTACGACGTGCTCGCGCTGGAGGGCCCGCGGCGGGAGGACGAGGCGGGCATCCGCGAGTCCGCGCGCCGGGTCGAGGGTCTGATCGCCGCCGAGGTGGCTCGCGGCGTGGCGCCGGCCCGGGTGATCCTGGCGGGGTTCTCCCAGGGCGGCGCCATGACGCTCCACGTCGGGCTGCGTCACGCCGCGCGCCTCGGCGGGCTCCTCGTGCTCTCGGCCTACCTCCCGCTCGCCCACGCGGCCGGGGCGGAAGCGAGCCCCGCGGGCCGCGGCACCCCGGTGTTCCTGGGCCACGGGACCGAGGACCTCTTGATTCCCCTCGCGCGAGCGCGGGCGGCTCGCGATGCCCTCGCCGCGCTCGGCTGCCCCGTGGAGCACCACGAGTACCCGATCGGCCACACGGTCTCCGACGCCGAGATCCGGGACCTCGCGGCCTGGCTCGCCCGGCGCATCGGGGACGGGTGAGTGGGGGGCAACGTCAGTCCGGTGTCATGCAGGAAACAACGTGACGGCTGTGGCGGCGATAGACGTGAAAATCGGCATCGGTGGTGAGAATGAGGGGATCGGCCAGCGTTTCGCTCATCGAGCACGCTTCCGGCCATAGCCCGTGCTCTTCAAATACCCCTTCTTCTGGCCACTCAGATCGGCCGGCAACCCATCGACCGAACCGATGAGGTCGGCAATGGCCGGGGACGCGGGCCTCGAGCGCGGTCCGGCGACACGGCGCAAACGTTCCCGAACGACGTCGGACTTCGAGCACCGCCGCTCGCGAGACTCGGCCTCGATCTCGGCCACCAGTGCTTCGGGCAATCGCACCGTGAGGGTCTTCATGGCGAAGAGTGTAATGCGATGGTGGCGGCTGTGCAGGACACAGTGAAACGGCCGAATCGGTTCCGGATACCGGCGAGACCTGACTCGAGCGAGAAGAGTCCTTCGCGCGGGGCGCCACCCCTCCTGCAACGGGCCGACACGCGGTAATCTAGATCCATGCGCATCGCGACCTGGAACGTCAACTCGCTGAAGGCCCGCCTGGACCGGGTCGTCCTGTGGCTCGAGCGCGCCCAGCCGGACGTGCTCTTGATGCAGGAGACGAAGC
>JBGQGN010000167.1:0-7783 GCA_041497395.1 Methylomirabilia bacterium | reverse complement strand
CTCGAGATCTTCCGGGAGGGTGACGAGATCGACCTCGGCGTCAGCCTGGAGTGGCGCCCGGAGCCCTGGTGGGCCGTCGTGTCGGTGCGTGACATCTACCACTTCAAGGCGGACCGCTTCAACGCGAGCGGGCAGCTCGACGAGGAGTCTCAGAACAGCCGAGGAAACGAGATCCGCGGGGGCGTGGCGGTCGGCTACATCATCGACGACGTCTGGACGGTGCGGGGAATCATGGATGTCCGGTACGTGGCCGCCAACGACTACGCGACGAGTGACCCGCTCTACGACGGGGGCCGCTTCAAGATCGCCGTCGGGCCCGGGGTCACCTGGACGCTGAGCCGGACGTTCGCGCTCGACGCGAGCGTCCGCTGGTTCTACCTCGACGCGGAGCGCAGCCCCTCCTTCCCGGCGGGCGCGACGATCAACGGTGTCCACGCTGACATGCGCGTGACGTACCGCTTCTAGGGTCAGGCCGCGGCGAGAGCTGAGCGGGAGAGTCACTATGGAGACGTCGGGAACGGCCCGCGGGCCCTGGCGCCTGTGGACGGGGATCGCACTCGTGCTGGTGGCCTTGGCCCTGGCCCAGGCCTGCGGCCAGAGCGGGAGCCGCACCGGGCCGACGACGGATGCGAAGCTCGAGCTCAAGCTGCGCCGTGTGGGCGGCGCCGAGCTTCAGGCCGACTGCACGGGGATCTATTCCGTGAGCGGCCCTGGCGTCAACATCCAGAACGCGCCGCTCCCCCCCGACGGCCAGATCTCCTTCCAGGGGCAGGTGGGCCAGACCTACACGGTCTCCGTCCAGGTCACATGTAAGTCGGGCTGCACCCAGAGCGGCAGCACAACCTTCACGGTGCAGCAGGGACCCAACAAGGCGGAGATCGTCCTGACATGCAGCAAGGTGCTCGGCCTGACGTGCGAGTCACCCGTCGCTCCGAACCAAGTCTCCCATTGCACGTGCAACGTCCAGAGCCCGGGGCCGGCCAACATCGGCTGGAAGGGCGCGACGCCGAAGGGTGGCAACAACGCGGAGTTCTCGAGCCCGACGCCCGGCTCCTTCCCCGTCACGTGCACGGTCAACGGCGTCGACTCCTTGACGACCAACGTCGTGGTCGAGGCGAACACGATCAGCGTCAGGGTAGAGAACGTCCCCACCGAGCAACTGCGCAAGAGACTTCCTCAGAATCGCATACGCCTCGCGCAGGGGTGCTGCCCGTTCTTCGCCAGGTTCGTGGGAGTGGTCGGGCCGACGGAAATCCTGAGGGACGACTCCAAGACGTTCGAAGTGCCGCCTGGAAGCGTCTTCCAAGCTTCGTGCACTACGAACTTCACGTATCCGTTTTACGAGGAGACCGTGAACAATAGCAAGACGATTTCCCTCGACGGCTCCCAGTGCGGCTGATGCTCATGACGTGGGCGCGGGTGAACCGACGTGACGGGCCGGCGTGCGTCGCGTCCAGCCCAGCCCTGCCGTGTAGAGGACGCTGACCCCGAGGGTGAAGTGGCCGGCGAGGATGTGTCGAGGGTAATAGACGTCCACGATGTAGAGCAGCTGGACAGCGAAGTAGAGCAGCGGGGCCAAGAGTAGCGCCTTCGTGCTGGCCGCCAGGCGCCGCCGTGGCAACGCGACGACTGCCGTGCCCAGCCAGAGCCACTGGAGCCCCCACATCGTGAGTCGCGAGAAGCGCTCGCGCTGCGGGGGAAACTCCCGGGTGTCGTCGCGATAAAGGATCCGCCGGAGCTGACCCCAGAGCTGTCGGCGAACGGCCGGGTCGCGGTGCAGCCGGCCGAGCCGTGACGGGGGGATCGCCAGCGCGGCGACGTTGACGTTCAGGACCCGCCGGGCTTCGGTCGTGGGACCGCCGTAGTACCGATTGTGGATGGGCGGAAGCGTCAGCATGGCGAGGACGAGGCCGACCGTCAGCGCGACCGCCCGCGGCGAGCTCCGCCACCGCAGGCGTCCGAACGCCCCCAGGCACCCGGCAAGGGCGGGGATGTGGTTCAGCCGGCACAGGGCAGCCACGCCGCCGAGCATCGCTCCCCCGACCCACTGCCGAGGTCTCCGGGTGCCGAAGAGCAGGGTGATCGACAGGGGCAGCAGGATCCACGTCGGGTATTCGCTGAGAGGCGCCTCCACGAAGGCCACGACCGGCGTCGAGGTCGCGAGGCCAAGGAGCAGGCCGGCGCCCAGCGCGAACGCCAGGGCGCGCGGCCAGGGGGGTGTCGGGCGCGGCCAGAGGCGGGCGATCGCCCACAGGTATCCCCACGCGAGCAGCGTCAGCCCGACGACCAGGACGAGCGGGTCGCCATCGCCCAGGACCAGGCGCTCCAGGAATCGCCAGTAGCGAAAGCCCGGCTGGAACCTAAAGACGGGCTCGCCGCCCTCGAGCGACCAGGTCTCGAGGATGGTGCGGACCTGGGATTCGTAGAGGAGTGGGTCGCTCGGCGGGCGATAGAGGACCATGTCGAGCCGGGGGGCTGACGCGAGAACCCGACAGAAAACGAGGTAGGCGGTCCCGAAGAACGCCAGCACCAGGCGCCGGCGCCACGGTCGGCCCAGGAGCGCGAGCGCCACGCCGAGCAGCGCCAGGAGGACACCGAAGGCGAGCGGCAGCCCGGCGACCGCCGGATCGAGCCACCACACGACCGGGCCCGCGACCGCGACGAGGGCGACCAGCCACCAGTCGCGCCGGACGAGCGTCGCATAGCCGAGAGCCGCGATCATCCCCAGGAACACCGCAGCACCATCGACCACTGCGGCGAGGACCCGCCAGACCACGGCGGGACGCGCCGCGCCCACGAGCGCGCCTGGCCTCTGACCCTCGCGGCCATTCCCGCGCTCGAATCGAAGGGTCGCCCAGGTGCCGACCGGCAGGGGCGTGGGCCATCGCGCTCCGTCGTCGAAACGGTAGGCGAGCTCGATCCGATGGCGGCCTGCCGGGACCGGCACGTCGGCCGTGGTGACCTCGCCGTAATGCGAAGGCAGCCGAACGTCCGGGCCTTCGTCGCCCGGCGTGGACCGGCCGAGCCGCAGCGTGGCCTCGCCGACATAGGTCACGCGCGCCACCCACGGGCTCGGTCGCTCGATGATCCCCTGCCAGGTGGCCTCCAGCGGGAGCCGGTCCCGCAAGGGACGACCCGGTGTCCGGCGGCCGGAGAAGTCGAACCGGCTCGAGTTGAGGAAGCTCAGGTTCCATGTCTCGGGATCGAAGTCGATGGCGGGGTCGACGCGCGTGACCGCGTAGCGGAACCAGGGGTTGGCGAACGTCCGCTCGCACGGTCCGGTCGGTGGCGGTGCCAGGGCGTATCGGTAGCAGCCCAGGAAACCCTCGTACGTGCCGGACGTCAGGAGCTCGAGCTTGCCCCCGACAGCGACCAGGCCGATGGCGACCAGCACCGCCGGGGCGAGGCGGCCTCTGCCTCCAATCAGCCGCCACAGGTAGCGTCGCAGCCCGCGGCTCGCTGTCAATGGCAGCAGGAGGAAGAGGCCGAGCAGCTCGGGTCCGCTGTCGAGCGGGAGCCCGTCGAAGCGCGCCAGGTTGGCGGACGGCAGGAGGAGGACGGCCCAGAGGATCGGCAGGAGCGCCCGGACCATCACGGAAGCTCCTCCATGGATAGGCGGCGCCGGCTCTCACCCGGTCAGCGGCGAGACGGGGCCACCGCTGTCCAGGATCGAGCTCGCCGAAGACCCGAGGGCGCTGGCGACGCCGGACTCGAGCCGGCCGCGGCCGAACTCACGCCACGCGCGGGCAGGCCTCGAGGGCGTCAACGAGGCCGCCGTCGCCGGGCCCCAGGGCCCCCGGCATGATCGCGGACCTCGTAGCCGGAACGTCACATCCGGTTCCCGCGGTTGCTTGCCCCGGCTGCGGCGGGCTCGACGGCTGGGTCACCCGAGCATCCAGTGGCCGCCGTCGACGCTGATCGTCTGGCCGGTGACGTACCGGGCGTCATCGGAGGCGAAGAAGAGCACGGCCCGGGCGATGTCCTCCGGCTCGCCGAGCCGCCGGAGCGCGATCGACTCGAGGAGCCGCCGCTGGCCGGCCTCGCCCATCGCCTGCCACTGGCGCTCGGACGCCGGATTCGACCGCACGAAGCCCGGCGCCACGCAGTTGACGCGGATCCCGAACTCGCCGAGCTCGCGCGCGGTCTGGCGCGTGAACCCGATCAGCCCCGCCTTGGCGCTCGCGTAGGCCTGGATCCCGGTGAGGCTGTAGGAGCGGCCTGCACCCGACGAGATGTTCACGATGCTGCCGCGCCCACGCGTCTTCATGGCGGGAACGGCGGCCCGCGTGAAGTGGAACGCGCCGTCCAGGTTCACCGCGAAGATCGCGCGCCAGGCCTCCTCGGAGACCTCCTCCACCGGCTTCATGGTCTGGCCGACGACGCCGCCGGCGCAGTTCACCAGGACGTCCACGCGGCCCTCCGCCATGACCAGCTCGTCGACGAACTCGGACACCCGTCGAGGATCGGTCACGTCCACGACGGCCACGCGGCACGGCCCCTCGGCACGCTCCCCCACCGCCCGCCGGGTCTCGCCCAGCTCGCGCTCGAGCACGTCGCACGCCCAGACCGACGCGCCCTCGCGCCCCAGCTCCACGGCGATGGCGCGTCCGATGCCGTGGGCCGCGCCGGTCACGATCGCCACCTCGCCAAGCAGCCGCCGCTCTCCCATGTCCCTACCCCTGCCGCGACACGCGCGGATCGAGCACGCCGTACGAGCGATCCCCGATCAGGTCGATCGCCTCTTCTCGCTACGGACCGAAGGCATCGATCACCCCGGCCGCCTCCTCGAGAGCGTGCACCACCCGGTTGCGCTCCCGGACGAGCGCGGCGACGGCGAACCGGAACTCGTCGGACGATGGATCCAGGCCGGAGAGCTCGCGGGCCCGCTGGAGTCCCGCGAGCGGCGGCACCGGGATCGCGAGGTCGTGGTGGAATCGGTCGCCAGTCGTGTAGAAGAGCGGGATCAGAACTCGCGACAGCGCGCCCATGGCGCGGTTGGCGGCCTCCACGCGGGCCGGATCGGCGTGCCCGCCGGCAGCGATGGCGTCCACCGCCCCCGCGAGCGCCCCTGCCCGCCCGGCGAGGTGCCGGGCCGCCGCGAGGGCCGGAGCGGCGTCCCACCGACCGCCGGCGGAGCCGAGCTCCTCCACCGTCGCGACGATCGCGCGCGTGAAGCGAGCGTAGTCCAGCGGAAGCAGCGGGCCGCCGACGAGTCGCAGCGCCGCCGCCACGTACACGCGCGTGTCGAGCGCGAGGACGTCGGCGTCGATCTTGTCGATCGTGTCCTCCCGCGTGTGCCACCACCAGGGAAAGCCCGCCGTGCCGAAGAGGCGCTCCATCCACCGGGAGAGGTCGGTGTCCTGGCGGGGGATGCCGGACAGCGACATCAGGGCCGACGGGATCCCGATCCCCCAGAACGACTGGTCGCCCGCGCGCGGGAAGCGCCGGGCCCGCGCGGTCTGGCTGGTGACGTCGTGCACCACTCCCTCGACGAAGCTCTGTAGCTCCTCGGTCGCGTGAAGGACCGAGTAGTCGGTGGCGCCGCGGGCGCCCGTCGAGTCGATGTTCAGGTGCACCGCGCACCGCCGGTGGAGCTCCAGCCACGCGTGATCCGCGTACCACGTGGAGCCCGCGTAGCGCCCGTGGGAGTGACCCGACCAGAAGGCGAGACGGAGCCCTCGCCGGAGCGCGCTCCGTCGCGTCGCCAGGAGCCGCGCGACCTCGAGCATCGTCGCGTTCGCGGTCCCGTTGTCCATGGCGCCGTGGTGCCAGCCGTCCACGTGCCCGGAGAAGAGAACGAAACGGTCCTCGGCGGTCCCATCGAGATGCGCCGTCAGGTGCGGGATCGGCGACCAGGCCGTGCGCACCCGGGTCATGAGGCGTACGCGCCCGCGGCCCTCCCGGATCAGCTTGCGAATGCGCTCACCATCGGTCCGGCGGACCGACAGGCACGGGGTGCGCGGGATGCGCCAGGCGGTGTCGGGCTCGGGCGTCCCCCAGATCGTGGTCACGATCATGTTGTGGAGGTGGTCGCGGTTGACGAAGATCTGGCCGACCGTCCCCGCCTCCTGCGCGGCCCACGCCTTGCCCGGTGTCGCCAGGCTGTCCATGAGGGCGATCTTGCCGGCCGCGCCCGCGCGCGCGAAGTCCGCCGGGTTCCCGTCTCCGACGTCGACCACCTCGGCGTCGAGGCCGTCGGTCGAGGGCGAGAACGCGTGAGTGAGCCCCTCGATCACCGCTCCGTCCGGAAGGACCACGCGGCCTTCCAACGGCAGGCTGATGAAGGCCTCGATCTCGCGGCGCTCGACGGCGTAGCCGTAGCTCTTGAGCGCCCGCTCGATGTGGTCGTAGGCCTGCGCTTCGCCCGGAGTTCCGGATTCCCGCTCCCACGCGGCGATCGCGCGCGTGTGCGCCATCAAGGTCTCCGGCGACACGGCCGGCAGCAGATCCGACTCGTGCGGGTTCCGGTAGTGCCAGTGGGGGGTCAGGCTCTGATCTCTAGACACGCCGCTCGCCTCCGTGTTCCGGCCAGTCGCTCGAACGTCACGATTCGATTCCGACCAGCTCGTCGAGATTCTCCCACGCCATCGCCCGCCGCCCGGTCTCGATCTCCCCGATCAGCGCCAGCAGCCGGCGGGTCAGCGGGGTCCGGAGGCCGTGGCGTTCGGCGCGCTCGAGCGTCGCGCCCAGGTGTGCCTCGACCTCCGTCTTCCGCTTCCGGACGACGAGGTCTCGCCAGATGCCCGTCTTCGTTTTCGTGTGACCCCGGTAGAACCTGGAGATGGCGGCCATCGCCCGCGCGACGGCCCCCGCATCTCCCGCACGACCCGCGCGGTACCACGCGGGGTCGAACTCGTCGAAGGCCTCGAGGTGAACGGCCTCGGCCTCGGCGACCGCCATGCCCTCGGCCACCAGAAGGACCAGCATCCGCTGGATCTCGGGGGAGCGCTCGACGACCTCGTAGACGTGCGCGTCGACCAGCGCCGTGGCCACCAGAAGCGCGCTGTAGACGTGCTTCGCCCACTTCAGGCCCCAGATGTTCCCCGTGACCTGGGTCGGCGTGACCGCGCCGAGCATGTCCGCCAGCTCCTTGGCACGCAACGAGAGCTCCCCGTCCAGCTCCCCCACCGCGAACGTCCCCGTGCCGCCGTGCTCGATCCGCCCCGGCGCGATCCAGTCCGCCGCCCAGTTGACGAGGCAGCCGACGGTCCGCGCCTGCCCCACCCGCGCCGCGATGGCGGTCTCGTTCAGCCCGTTCTGGAGGGACACGACCGTGCCGCGCGCGTGGAGCCGGGGCACGATGCGGTCGAGTGCGGCTCCGGTGTGCTGCGCCTTGACGGCGAGCAGCACCAGATCGAGGGTCGCCGGCAAGCCGTCGGGGCTGACGGCGCGGACCGGCGCGGTCCAGACCCCGTCCGGCGTCGCGATCGCGAGGCCGCCCTCGTTCATGGCCGCGACGTGGTCGGCCGCCTGGTCGACCAGCAGCACATCGTGCCCGGCACGCGCCAGCGACGCCCCCGTGACACCGCCAATCGCGCCCGCCCCGACGATCGTGACAGCCATGCGCCCCTCTCTATCACATGGCCCAGGGAGCGTCAACGCGACGGGCCCGTCCCGTCGGCATATAATCAGGATGTCCTTGGCCTGTTGCGGCCTGTTAGGGCCCATTGGGGCCGACCGGGCCGACCGGCCCGATCTGTCACTCGAGACCAGGAGAGTCCGAAGAAGCTCGTTCGCTACTCCGTGCGCGGCTCGTCCACTCGCCTCGGCGCCCTCGTCGGCG
>JBGQGN010000166.1:0-7784 GCA_041497395.1 Methylomirabilia bacterium | reverse complement strand
CTTCCTGGCCTCGGACCGGGCCGCCAAGACGACCGGCTGCACGGTGACCGTCGACGGCGGCGTCCGCGACGCCTTCCCCAGGTGACCCGGGGGTTGACACGACGCTGGGTCCGGGGAGCTGGGGCTCGGCGCGGCCGGTCCGGGGTCTGCGGTATCATGGACGCGCTCGGCGGGAGGGCAGGGAACCCATGGTCACCGGGATCAAACAGAAGCTCGACTACGACGACTACGCGGGCATCCCGCCGGACCGCAACCGCTACGAGATCCTCGAGGGGGAGCTCTACGGGACGCCGGCGCCGAGCCCGCTCCACCAGCGCGTCTCCAAGCGGCTCCAGCGCCAGCTGGAGGCATACTTCGAAGGCCGTGGGCTCGGCGAGGTGTTCAACGCGCCGATCGACCTCATCCTCACGCATCATGACGTGGTCCAGCCCGACCTGGTGGTCGTCACGGAACCCCGTCAAGTGTCGGCCCGGGGGATCGAGGGCGCGCCGCTCCTGGTCGTCGAGGTGCTGTCGCCGTCCACGCGTACCCAGGATCGGACCGTGAAAGCCCGCCGCTACGCGGCGCTCGGGATCCCGCACTACTGGATCGTGGACCCCGAGGCGCGGCGGATCGAGTGCTACCGTGTCGACTCCGGGGCATACGCCGCCACTCGCGAGGTCGAGGGGGACGCGACACTCGCGCCGCCCGACTGGCCGGGGCTCACGATCGCGCTCTCCGACCTCTGGCGGTAACCCCGATCCAACGCCTCCCCGGCCCATCCGGCGTAGCCTTCGCCCGACACCGCTGGCGCCAGGCTGCGGGTGCGCGGCCTCTCGCTACGGTGGACCAGCGCCCGCCTCGACGCCGATAGCGGCGGACAGCAGCCGGCGTCTAAGCGGACCGCCATGGCGGACCTGACCGGAGGCGAGCTGGTCGCGCGCGTCCTCGCCCGCGAGGGCGTCGGCGCCATCTTCACGCTCTGCGGCGGCCACATCCTGCCGATCTACGACGCCTGCCTCCGCCACGGCATCCGCGTGATCGACGTTCGCCACGAGCAGGCGGCGGCGCACGCCGCGGACGCGTGGGCGCGCCTCACCCGCGGGCTCGGCGTCGCCGTGGTCGTGCCGGGCCCCGGCGTCACCGACGCCGTGACCGGCGTCGCGAACGCCCACGCCGCGCGGAGCCCCCTCCTCCTGATCGGGGGCGGGTCGCCGCTCGGGCTCAAGGGCCGGGGCGCCCTCCAGGAGATGGACCAGGTCTCGCTCCTGCGGCCCATCACGAAGGGCGCCTGGGCGGTGCCGGAGCCTCGCCTCATTCCGGAGTACCTCGCCCGCGCGGTCGACCTGGCGCTGTCGGGTCAGCCGGGTCCCGTCTTCGTCGAGATCGCCGTCGACCTCCTGATGTCCACGGTCGACGAGCGGGACGCGCTCCTGCCGGCTCCAGGGTTGCGCAGCCGGCCGGCGCCCAGCGCGGATGCGGTCGACCGTGTGACGGCGCTTCTGGCCGCCGCCGAGCGTCCCGCCATCGTGGCGGGGAGCGGCGTCTACTGGGACGGGGCATGGAATGCGCTCGCCGGCCTCGCCGAGCGCGCCGGGCTTCCCGTCTTCACGAACGGCATGGGACGGGGGTGTCTCCCGCACGACCACCCGATGGCGTTCCAGCTGGCGCGCGGGCTCGCCCTCCGCGAGGCGGACGTGGTTCTCGTCCTGGGCACCCCGCTCGACTTCCGGCTCGGCTACGGCCAGGCGCCGGTGTTCGGAGAGGGGGCGCAGGTCGTGATGGTCGACGCGGAGGGGAGCGCCTTCGGGCGGAACCGGTCGCTCGCCGCGGGCATCGCGGCGGACGTCCGCCAGACCCTCGAGGCGCTCCAGGCGTCCGTCCCGGCGGGACTCCCGCCGGCCCGGAGCGGGGACTGGCGCCGGCGACTCCGCGACAAGGAGGACGCCGAGCGCCTGAAGCAGGCCGCGCTCGCGGCGTCGGATCAGACGCCCATCACCCACTACCGGCTGGCGGCCGAGCTGGCGGCGGTCATGAACGAAGGCACCTGCCTGGTCGCGGACGGGGGCGACGTGGTGACCTGCGCCTCGAAGATCGTGCCGCTCTCGCGCCCCGCCCAGTGGCTCGATCCGGGGCCGCTCGGCGTTCTCGGCGTGGGCCCGCCCTTCGCGCTGGCGGCGAAGGCGCTCCATCCTGAGTGGCGCGTCCTGCTCCTGTCGGGGGACGGCGCCTTCGGGCTGAACGGCATGGAGCTCGAGACCGCGGTCCGTTTCGGCCTTCCTCTGGTCTGTGTCGTCGGCAACGACGGCGGATGGGGGATGATCCGGTCGGTCCAGCAGAGCCTCTACGGCCGCGAGCGGACCGTCGCGACGTCGCTGTCGTTCACCCGCTACGATCGTGTCGTCGAGGCGCTGGGCGGAGAGGGCGAGACGATCGAGGATCCGCGCCGCCTCCGCCCGGCGCTCGAGCGCGCCCTCGGATCCGGGCGGGTCGCGTGCCTGAATGTTATCCTGGACCCGGACGCCTACCGTCGCGAGGGCGGCGGCAGCCTGGCCATCTGACGGCCGCAAGGCTGGGAGGCTCCAGAGGGAGCGCCGATGGAGCCGACCACGCCCGGTCGTCACGGGCTCGGGCCGACCCGGACCGAGCGCGACACCATGGGCCCCGTCGAGGTCCCCGCCGACCGCTACTGGGGTGCCCAGACGCAGCGGTCCCTCCAGCACTTCCGGATCGGCGGCGAGCGGTTTCCCCGCGAGATGATCCGGGCGTTCGGCATCCTCAAGAAGGCCTGCGCCCTGGTGAACCGGGACCTCGGGCTGCTGCCCGACGACAAGGCGCGAGCCATCGTGCGGGCCGCGGATGAGGTGATCGCGGGCCGCCTCGACGACCACTTCCCCCTCGTGGTGTGGCAGACGGGGAGCGGCACCCAGACGAACATGAACGCCAACGAGGTGATCGCGAACCGCGCGACCGAGATCCTCGGCGGCACGCTGGGCGCGCGGCTCGTCCACCCGAATGACGACGTCAACCGGAGCCAGTCCTCGAACGACACGTTCCCGACGGCGATGCACGTCGCGGTCGTGGAGCAGCTCCGCGGCCGCCTGTTCCCGGCGATCCAGCGCCTGAGGGACACCCTCGCCCGGAAGTCCGACACCTACCGGGACGTCGTCAAGATCGGGCGGACCCATCTCCAGGACGCGGTGCCCCTCACGCTGGGCCAGGAGATCTCGGGGTGGGCGAGCCAGCTCGACCATGCTCTCAGGCACCTCGAGGCGGCGATGCCCCATCTCCACGAGCTGGCCATCGGCGGCACCGCGGTCGGGACCGGGCTCAACGCCCCGCCGGGCTTCGGGGAGGCCGCGGCGAAGCGGATCGCGGAGCTGACGGGCCGCCCGTTCGTCCCGGCCGAGAACCCGTTCGAGGCCCTGGCCGCGCACGACGCGCTTGTCGCGGCCCACGGTGTCCTGAAGTCGCTGGCGGCCGCGCTCATGAAGATCGCCAACGACGTCCGCTGGCTCGCGTCGGGACCGCGCTCGGGCCTCGGCGAGATCACGATCCCCGAGAACGAGCCCGGCAGCTCGATCATGCCGGGCAAGGTCAACCCGACCCAGTCGGAAGCGCTGACCATGGTGTGCGCCCAGGTGCTCGGCAACGACGTCGCGGTCAATGTCGGCGGAGCCTCGGGGAACTTCGAGCTCAACGTCTTCAAGCCGCTCATCGTCCACAACGTCCTCCAGTCGGTGCGTCTCCTCGCCGATGCGGCCGAGTCGTTCGAGGAGCATTGCGTCCGCGGTCTCGAGCCGAACCTCCCGCGCATCCGGGAGCAGCTCGAGCGCTCGCTCATGCTCGTGACGGCTCTCGCGCCCCGGCTCGGCTACGACCGCGCCGCGGAGATCGCCAAGAAGGCGCACCGGGAGGGCACGACCCTCCGCGAGGCCGCCGTGGCGCTCGGCTACCTCACGGCGGCGGAGTTCGACCGGGAGGTCCGGCCCGAGCGGATGACGGGGCCCTCGGGGGATTCCTAGAGAAGCGGGAAAGGGATGAATCGAGCCGGCCTCCGGGACGGCGGAGATCCGGGGGTTGGCCACGGCGCACCAGATCCTCGCGAGCCTCGCGCAAGCTGGTCACCGGATCTCCGAAACAGGGCACCCAGGCGCGAGACAAGCATCCCGGGTCACCCCCAGGTCTCCTCCCCCGGAGTGGGGGACCATGTGACGGTTTGTGACCGGTGCGTCCCGGCCGGGCTCGGTGGCGCTCCTGCTGGCGCCAGGGGGCACAGGCGCGCTGACCTGGCGCAACCCCGCGCGGAATTTGATACCAGGCATCTCGGACTCCCGGGCAGACGTGCCGGGAGATCCTCTGGCACGCCGGTTGCTGTCCCTATGGTGGCAAGGCCGATTCCCGGCTGGAGACGCCGAGTCTCAACCGGCGGGAGGAGGTGGCGGCCATGGGAGGTCCTTGGAGAGAGCGGGGGTTCGATGCCGCGTCGCTGCGGTCGCCGCGACCGTCCAGCGGGCCACGCGCTGAGGCGCTGGCGCGCGAGCGGGGGCAGGACCGGTTGGGGAAGGTCGTCCTCGTGTACATCACGGCGGTGGCGCTCTCGTTCGGGCTGATGCTGAGCCTGTTGCAGCAAGGGTGGTGATCCGGCCCGTCCGGATCCGCCTCGCGACACGCCGGCCCGGGCCCTGAGGCGGGTTGACGCCGGCTGACGCAGGCGGCGCGGGCGCCAGCGCCGCGCTCCTGCGGCCGCCCGCCGTTGCTTGACCCCTCACCCCCCCACTCTTAGAATTCGTTCGTCATGCCCATCTACGAGTACCAGTGCGCCGACTGCCGCCGGGCCGTGAGCCTCCTGGTGATGCGGATCTCCGACCCCACCCCACCCAGCTGCCCTCGCTGCGGCGGGACCCAGCTCCGTCGGCTCATGTCGCGCTTCGCGACGATCCGCTCGGAGGAGGATCGGCTCGACTCCCTCGCCGACCCGTCGAGCCTCGGCGACCTGAACGAGGACGACCCGGCGAGCGTCGCCCGGTGGATGAAGAAGATGGGCAGCGAGATGGGTGAGGATCTGGGCGACGACGTCGAGGAGGCTCTGGAGGAGGAGACCAGCGGGGACCTCGGGACCTCTTCCGAGGCGGCTGGCGAGGCGGGGGGCGGAGGGGACGACCTCTGACCAGCCCCCGCCCGAACCCCCCCTTGGGCCCGGACCGTCTCAACAGGGGACAAATGAGGGCGCCGAACGGGCCGGGCGGCCGGGAGTCAGGCAGGCTCTTGCGGCCGGCCAGAGGCGCGTGACACCCATGAGGATCGAGCGCTTCTCCGACTGGGATGCCCTCGCGATCGGCGAGTCGGGCTGGAATCGCCTGGTCGAGCGGTGTCGGGCGCCGGCTCCGTTCGCGACGTGGCAGTTCCAGACCGCATGGTTCCGCGCTTTCGCTCCCGGGCCGCTCCACCTCCTCGCCGCGCAGGACAGCGCTGGCGAGTGGGTGGGCGTCCTGCCCCTCTACGAGACCCCGACGCCCGATGGCCCGGTGCTGCGCCTCGTGGGCGGAACGGACGTGGCCGATTATCTCGATCTCATCGCGGTCGCGGGTCGCGAGGAGGAAGTCTGGAAGGCCATGCTCCCCGCGCTCGGCGACCTCGTGTGGCGGACCGTGGACCTTCGCCCGGTTCCGGCGGCCTCCGCGACGCCTGGCCTCCTGGGGGGCCTCGCCGCGTCCGCCGGCCTCAGCTGTCGCGTCGACGTCGAGGACCGGTGCCCGGTGATCGAGCTCGCGGAGACGTGGGACGGCTACCTCGCGGGGCTGTCCGGGAAGGACCGCCACGAGCTCCGGCGGAAGCTCCGCCGGGCCGAGGCGGGGCAGCCCCGCGTCGAGGTCGCGCGGACCCCCGCGGCCATGAGCGCGCTGATGGACGGCTTCGTCGCTCTCCACCGGCGGTCCAAGATCGGCAAGGCCCGCTTCATGGACGATCCCATGGAGGCCTTCTTCCGGGATCTCGGGCGCGCGCTGGCGGAGGCGGGGCTGGCGGCCCTCTGGATGCTCTGGCTCGAGGAGCGCCCGGCGGCGGCGCTCTTCTGCCTCGAGCAGGCCGGGAGCGTGAGCCTCTACAACTCCGGCTTCGACCCGGAAGCCCGCGCCCTGTCCCCGGGTGTCGTGCTCATTGCCCGCACGATCGAGGACGCGATCGCGCGAGGCTTCCGGCGCTACGACTTCCTGCGAGGCGAGGAGCCGTACAAGTACGGCTTCGGCGCCGTGCCGACGGACGTCCTGCGCCTGACGCTGGAGCGGTCATGACGCCGACCTTCTCCGGCCGGTCGGCGGGCCGGTCGCGGCTCGCCGTTCTCTCCGTGCACACCTGCCCGCTCGCCGCGCTCGGCGGCAAGGAGACGGGCGGGATGAACGTCTACGTGCGCGAGGTGGCGCGCGCGCTCGGGCGCCTCGGCTACGAGATCGACGTGTTCACGCGGAGCCAGGACCCCGGGATCCCGGAGGTGGTGCGGCTTGGGTTCGGCGCGAGAGTGGTCCACGTCCCCGCCGGCCCGGCCCGTCCGGTCGCACGGGCCGAGGTGGCCGACCACCTCGAGACGTTCGGCGAGGGGGTCGAGGCGTTCCGCACGCGCGAGCGGGTGCGCTACGACCTCGTCCACAGCCACTACTGGCTGTCGGGGCTTGCGGGGCTGGATCTGGCGCGTCGCTGGGACGTGCCGCTCGTCCACATGTTCCACACGCTCGGAGCGATCAAGAACGCGGTCGCCCGCGGCTCGGGCGACACCGAGCCCGCCGAGCGTCTGGCCGCCGAGGTTCGCATCGCGGCCGGCGCGGACCGGATCGTGGCCTCGAACCTGGTCGAGCGGGCGGACCTCGCGTGGCACCTGGGGGCGGACCCGGGCCGGGTGGCGGTCATCCCGTGCGGAGTCGACATCGAGCTGTTCCGCCCGCGGGCGGCGGCGCCCGCGCGGGCGCGCCTCGGGCTCGATGCCGAGCACGTCCTCCTCTTCGTGGGCCGGCTGACCCCGATCAAGGGGCTGGAGACGCTCCTGCGGGCGCTCGCGGTCCTCAGATCCAACGGGCTCGCGGCGGCGCGGCTCACGCTGCTCGTCGTCGGCGGCACGAAGGGGGAAGAGGCGGGGAGCGGGCCCCTGCGCCGGCTCGCCCACGAGCTCGGAGTCGGCGCCTGGGTCGACTTCCGCGGCCCCCAGCCGCAGGATGTCCTCCCGGACTACTACGCGGCGGCCGATCTCTGCCTGATGCCGTCGCGCTACGAGTCATTCGGGATGGTGGCGCTCGAGGCGATGGCGTCCGGCGTCCCGGTGATCGCGTCGCGCGCCGGCGGCCTCGCGGTGACCGTCCAGGACGGCGCGACGGGTCGCCTGGTCCCCGAGGGCGACGTGGCCGGGCTCGCGCGGGCGGTGGCAGGGCTGCTCGGCGACGAGGCGGGACGCCGTGCGCTCGGCATCCGCGCCGTGGAGTGGGCGCGCCGGTTCGCGTGGCCCTCGGTCGGGCGGAGCATGGCGGACCTCTACGCCGAGCTGCTCCCGACGCTCGAGGGCGCGGTCGGCGCCGCCGCCTGCCGCTCCGTCCTGTAGCCCCCGCGCATCCTTCGAACATTGGCGAACATTGGCGAACATTGGCGAACGCTGGCCAGGTCGGGCCTGCTACCGCAGGCTGGCCGTACAGCGCCCCGATAGCGGGTGGCGAACCGCCGCGGAGCTAGATGGGGCGGCGGCCCGGGACGCGCTGCGAGAGGATCAGGCGGCCGGAGACCGTGAACGCCGCGATCTCGACGTAATGCTGGGCGTCCCGGCT
>JBGQGN010000165.1:0-7787 GCA_041497395.1 Methylomirabilia bacterium | reverse complement strand
GGCGAGCGCCTGCCAGGCACGGTCGCGCGCGACGTAGCGGCGCGCCTCGACCACCGCGACGCACTTCTCGACGAACGGCCCGAGCCCGCGCTCGACCCAGTCGCGCTTGGAGCGGAACTCCCGGCGCTTGTAGACGTGCTTCTTCCGCACCCGCGGCCGGTCGAGATCGAAGAGGCGCACCTGGAGCGCATTGGGGTACACCTCTCGGATGACCGGCCGACCCGGCGCGGCGCGACCGTCGGGGCAGAGATCGGCCCGCGCGCAGCGCGCCTCGAGCTGGCCGGCGAAGCGCTGCAGCATCCCCCGGAACGCCGACAGGCTGTGGACGGACGCGGCGAACCGGCCGAAGAGCCGGGAGACCTCGTCGTCGCACTCCCGCCGCCCGCGGGCGCCGGCGAGGCCGAGGAGCGGCGCGTCGATGCCGACGGCCGTGGCCGGCTCGGGCCCCGGTCGATCGAGCCATCCGGCGAGCCAGTCGAGCACCGCGGCGTGGGTGAGCAGCGTCCGGGGCCCCTCGACCAGGCGCAGCGGGAAACGGGGCCCCTCGAGCACGACCACGCCCGAGGGGTTGTGCTCCTTCCAGGCGAGGTCGACGCCGAGGAACCGCACGGCTCAGCGTCGCGCGCCCGTCCAGAAGCCGTCGGGATCGAACCGCCGGATCATCGCCAGCTCGTCGGCGCTCGGCGCCGGCGTCTCGATCACGGGGCGGGCGGGGCGGAGCGGCCAGCCCGTCTCGGCCTGGACCTCCTCGACGGTCACCCCGGGGTGCACGCTCGCGAGCACCATCTCCCGTGTCACCGCGTCGAAGCGGAAGAGCCCGAGCGTGGTGATGACGGCCGACGGGCCGCCGCCGGGCAGCCCGGTCCGCGCCCGCCAGTCACCACCCTCGCCGTGCCCCGGTGACGTCACGTAGTCGACCCGCTCCACGAACCGCCGGCGCTCGTGCGCCATGATCACGACGTGGCGGCGCGCGAGCGAGGCGATGTCAGGAGCGCCCCCGGAGCCGGGCAAGCGGAGGGCCTTGTCCCGCGGGCCGACGTACGTGGTGTTGAGGTTGCCGAAGCGGTCCACCTGGGCGCCGCCGATGAACCCGAGCGTCACCCGTCCCGACTGCATGAGGCCCATGACCTCGCGCATCTCGGTGCACCAGACGGCTCCGGTCACGTTGGGACCGTCCGACATGGTCACCAGGAACGCCAGCGCGGGCGAGTCGCGGACGACGCCGTTCTCGAAGAGACCCACCGCCGCCGGGGCGTGGGTCGACCGGGCCAGGCAAAACGCGAGGAGGGGAAGCCGCATGCCCACGAACACGACCTCGCCGTCCCGGATCTCGCGAGCGGCGGCGGCCACCATGAGCTCGGCCGGCGTGTAGTCCAGGGTCACGCGGAGGCCCTCATCGTCAGCACCCGTAGTCGACGGGCGCCGCGAGCCGGGCCGCGCGAGGCCGAAGCCGATCGAGACGGGCCTGGCCGACCTTCGCGAGGTAACCGGCGTGATCTCCGGGGTCTCGTACCCACTCGTCGAGCCAGGCCGCTGCCCCCTCCGCGGTCGCCGAGCGCGCGTGCCAGTCCGCGTAGACCGCGTGGTCGCGGTTGTAGTGGCCCTGGACGGGCGAGGGGTGGGCGCCCCCCGGCAGGTGGACGACGGCCGTCACCAGGAACCCGGGCACGAGAGTCCGGTTGGGATCGCTCCGGATCACGGCGGGCTCGACCAGCTCCTCCGTCACGACGATCACGGCCCGGCTGGCCTTCCCGGCCGCCGCGCTGACACCTGTCGGTCCCCACGCGTGGCAGTTCCCGTCCGCATCCGCCCGCTGGACGTGGAGGATGGCCACATCCGGCGCCAGCGCCGGCACCAGGACCAGCGGGACGCCCGTGAAGGGGCACGGCGCCACGCGCAGGCGGGGATTGCGAGCGAGGAGGTCCGAGCCGAGCAGGCTCCGGGTCGGCAGGTACGGCACGCCCTGCGCGGCCGCCTCGAGGGCCAGCGCGATCGAGAAGTTCGAGTGGTCCTCGATCTCGAGCGAGCGCGGGACGCCCTGCTCCAGCGCGCGGCGGAGGGCGTAGGCCGACCCGTGCTGGACGTTGCCGACCCACGCGGCGACGACGCTCCGCACGCAGCCGGCGGCGATCAGCTGCTCGAAGCAGATGTCCGAGATCGGCCCCACCAGCGTGAGATCTCGCCGCCGCTGGCGGATCAGCTCGTGCGCCGCCGCGAAGGGGATGAGACATTCCAGCGCCGTGCCAAGCGCCACCGACGCTCCGTCGGGCACATGGCGCCGGAGCGCCTCCGCCAGCGGGAGGACCTTGCTCGGGCTCAGCCCTCGAGCCCGGCGCAGGCCGCCTCGATCCGCGCGAGGCCCTCGCGGATCTGCTCGAGGCCGCACGCGTACGAGATCCGGAGGTGCCGGTCGGAGCCGAAATCCACCCCGGGCACGACCGCCACGCGCGCCGCGTCCAGCAGGAACGTCGTCACGTCCGCCGAGCCGCGCAGCGGCTGGCCGTTGAAGCGGCGGCCAAACAGCCCGGAGACGTCCGGGAAGGCGTAGAAGGCGCCCTGCGGCATCGGGCACCGCCAGCCGGGGATGCGGCTCAGGCCGGCGACGATCACGCGTCGCCGCTGGTCGAACTCGCCGGCCATCTTCGCGACCTCGTCCTGCGGCCCGGCGAGCGCCTCGACGGCCGCCCACTGGGCAATCGAGGTCGGGTTCGACGTGCACTGCCCCTGCAAATCGCCCATCGCCTTGACGATCTCGCGAGGGCCCGCCGCGAAGCCGAGACGCCACCCCGTCATCGCGTACGCCTTCGAGCACGTGTTGACGAGGATCGTCCGCGCCTTGATCTCCGGACCCAGCTCCGCGATGCTCGGCATGCGTCCCTCGTAGGACAGCGCGTCGTAGCACTCGTCGGAGACGACGTAGAATCCACGCTCCAGCGCGAGGGCGGCGACGCGCTCGAGGTCAGCCCGGGGATAGACGGCGCCGCTGGGGTTGTTGGGGCTGTTGAGGATGAGGAGCTTGGTCCGGGGCGTCACCGCGCCGCGAAGCGCCGTCAGATCGAGCTGGAAGCCCCGGGCCTCGTCGGTCGGCACCACGACGGGGACGCCATCGCAGAGACGCACCTGCTCCGTGTAGCTCACCCAGTACGGCGAGGGCACGAGAACCTCGTCCCCGGGGTCGACGAGGACCGCGCAGATGTTGTAGAGCGTGTGCTTCGCCCCGACCGAGGCAATGACGTCGGCGGGCTCGTAGGCGAGCCCGTTGTCGCGCTTGAGCTTGGCGCAGATCGCGGACTTGAGCTCCGGGATTCCGCCCGCGTCGGTGTACTTGGTCTTCCCCTCGCGAAGGGCGCGGATCGCCGCGTCCTTCACTCGCTCGGGGGTGTCGAAGTCGGGCTCTCCCGCGGTGAAGGAGAGGACGTCGATCCCCTGAGCCCGCAGGGCGCGAGCCCGGGCGGAGAGGGCCAGGGTCGGGGACGGCGTGAGACGGCGAGCGCGCGCGGCCAGCATGGGTCGGTTCACTCCTCTTCGGGGGTCTCGCGGACCGGGATCAGCCGCGGCTCAGCTTTTCCCGGAGCCGCTGCTCGACGCCGGTGGGGACCAGGCCCTTGACCGAGCCCCCGTGGCCGGCGACTTCCTTGATCAGGCGCGAGGAGATGTACGAGTACGCCTCGTGAGGCATGAGGAAGACGGTCTCGACTTCCTCGCGCAGCTTCCGGTTCATCAGGGCCATCTGGAACTCGTACTCGAAGTCGGACACGGCCCGGAGCCCGCGAATGATCGCGCGCGCGCCGAGCCGGGCGGTGAGATCGACGAGGAGCCCGTCGAACACGACGATCTCGATCTCGCGCAGATGCCGCGTCGCCTCCCGGATCATGTCGACGCGCTCGCCGTCCGTGAACAGGGCGGTCTTGGCCGGATTCGTCACGACCGCGATCACCAGCTCGTCGAAGAGCCGGAGGCTCCGCTCGATGAGGTCGAGGTGCCCGTTGGTCAGCGGATCGAACGATCCTGGGTAGACGGCGCGGACGGCCACGAATCGCTCCTGCTGTCTCAGCGCTAGGTGAACTGACGGCCGCGGCGGCTCACGTCGAGAAGGAGCGTTCGGGCCGCGCGGCGACGACGAAGTGGCGCACTCAGGGCCTCGAGCCGTCGGGAGTGTACTCCCCGGCTCGAAGGAAAGTCAAGGCGGTGTCGCCGAACTGACGCGGTCGGCGGTGCGCGACAAGACCCGGCACGGCCGGCAGCACGGTCCGCGTGGAGTGCTGCACCACCACCTCCGTCCCGTCACGGCAGACCCGCGCCGCCGCCAGCGCCTCCAGCGTGCGCCCGGCGAGCGCCGTCGCGTACGGCGGATCCACGAACACGAAGTCGAACGGCCCTTCCTGCGCGCCGAGCTCGGGCAGCACATGGAGGACGTCGCCGGCCATCACGCGCGCGGCGGCGCGCGACGCGCCGAGGACCGCCAGGTTGGCGCGCAGCGCGCGCAGCGCCGACTGGTCGCGCTCCACCAGGACGACGCGTGCCGCGCCCCGGGACAACGCTTCGATGCCCACGGCCCCGGTGCCGGCGAAGAGGTCGAGGACCCGGGCGCCCGCCACGGCCGGCCCGAGGACGTCGAACAGGGTCTCGCGCATCCGGTCGGCCGTCGGACGCGTCCGGAGACCCCGCGGCGCCCGGAGACGCCGCCCTCGATCGTGGCCGCCGATGACACGCATGACGCTCCCTACCCGATCGACGCCAGCTCGAGACGCTCGCGCCAGCGGGCGACGAGCGCCTCACGCAGAACCCGGTGCTCCGGGAGGCGGAGCCCGGGATCACGCCCCACGAGCTGCGCGGCGTCCTGCCGCGCCTCCTCGAGGAGCCGGGCGTAGGTGACGAGGCCGGCGGTCCGGAACTCAGGGAGCCCCGACTGGCGCGTCCCGAAAAACTCCCCAGGCCCACGGATCTCGAGATCGACCTCGGCGAGGCGGAACCCGTCCTGGGTCTTGACCATGGCATCCAGTCGCTGCCGGGCGTCCTCGGACATGGGCTCGTTTGCCAGGAGGATGCAGTAGGACCGGGCCGCCCCGCGACCCACACGGCCGCGGAGCTGGTGGAGCTGCGCCAGGCCGAACCGCTCGGCGTGCTCGACGAGCATCACCGAGGCGTTGGGCACGTCGATCCCGACCTCGATCACCGTCGTGGCGACCAGGACGTCGATCTCCCCTGCCTTGAACGCACGCATCACCGCGTCCTTCGCGTCGAACGGGAGCCGGCCGTGGATCAGGCCGACCCGGAAGTCCCGGAAGGGGCCCCCCTGGAGGCGCTCGGCCATCTCCGTCGCCGCCTTGAGGTCGCTCGCCTCCGTCTCCTCGACCAGCGGGCAGACGACGTACGCCTGGTGCCCTTTCCGGAGCTCGTCCCGGACGTGATCGTAGATCTTGTCCCGGGCGGGCTCACGGCGCCAGTCGGTCCGGATCGGCGTCCGCCCGGGCGGCAGCTGGTCGAGGACGGAGACATCGAGGTCGCCGTAGAGGGTCAGCGCGAGCGTCCGGGGGATCGGCGTCGCCGTCATGACGAGCACGTGGGGATGCTCCCCTTTCCCGCGAAGCGACGCGCGCTGCATGACGCCGAAGCGGTGCTGCTCGTCCACGACGGCCAAACCGAGGCGCTGGAGCTGGACCGCGTCCTGGATCAGGGCGTGCGTCCCCACGCCGATGGCGGCGGCGCCGCTCCGGAGGGCTTCCAGTGCGGCCTGGCGCTCCCGGGCGCGCTGGCCGGCGGAGAGCCACGCGACCGAGAGCCCGAGCGGCTCGACGAGGCCCCGCAGCGTCCGGACGTGCTGCTCGGCGAGGATCTCGGTCGGGGCCATGAGCACCGCCTGGCATCCCGCCTCCACCGCCGTCAAGAGCGCCATCACGGCGACGATCGTCTTACCGGACCCCACGTCCCCTTGCAGGAGCCGGTTCATGGGCACCGGGCGCGCGAGGTCCGACCGGATCTCGGACCAGACGCGCTCCTGGGCATGCGTGAGGGCGAACGGCAGCTCGCGAAGGAGCTGGGCCACCAGCGCGCCCGGGGGCGCGAGCGAACGTCCGGGCTCGCGGGCCTGCCGCCGGCGCCGGAGGGTCAGGCCGACCTGCAGCACGAAGAAATCCTCGAAGGCGAAGCGCCGGCGGGCCGCCTCCACGTCGTCCCGTTGCTCGGGAAAGTGCACGCTCCGGTACGCCGCGGCCGCCGGCAGGAGGTTCCGCCGGCGTCGGATCTCGTCCGGCAGGATGTCGGGGGCCTCTCCGGCGTGAGCCTCGACGATGCGGTGGAGGAGCGACCGCAACGGGCGCTGGAACAGGCCCTCCGTGAGGGGGTATACGGGCACCACCCGGCCCATGTGGATCGACGCCAGGTCGTCCTCTTCCACGATCTCGAAGTCGGGGCTCTCCAGGACGACGCGGCGGTCCTTGGCGAGGGTCTTCCTGCCGTAGAGGACGACCCGCTGGTCCCGCTTGAAGACCTGCGCGAGGAAGCCCCGCCCGAACCAGAGCGCCGTGAAGTACCCCGTCTGGTCGCGGAAGGTTACCTGGACCGGCGCCCGGGAGCCGCGGCGGGGCGGGGCCACGCCGAAGACGGTCCCCTGCACCACGCCCGTCTCCCCGAGGGGGAGCTTGTGGAATGGCACGAACTCCCGGCGATCCTGGTAGTCCCGGGGGAAGTGGTTCAGCGCATCCCGGACTGTCACCAGCCCCAGCCGCTCGAGCAGGCGGGCGCGCTGGGGCCCCACCCCCTTGAGGTACTGGAGGGGGGTGTCGAGGCCGGCGGGCGCCTTGGCGGCCGGGTTCACGGAAGGGACAACCGCGCAGGCTCGAGGTGCCAGGCTTGTCTCACCTCGGGCCCCATGGTATAGAAATGCGTTGCTCGGCGGCAAGCCGGCCCGTTCCGGGACCGGGATAGCCGCCGGAGCCCCATCTCTCCCGAGGAGTCCAGGAGCATGGCCCAGCGCTGTGATGTCTGTGGGAAGGGTCCGGTCGTGGGCAACCAGATCAGTCACGCGCACAACGTCTCCGCGCGCCGGTGGTTGCCGAATCTGGTATCGATGCGGGCGGTCGTGAAGGGCCGAGCCAAGCGGGTCCGCGTCTGCACACGCTGCCTGCGAGGGGGCAAGGTCGTCAAGGCCGTCTGAGGACCGGCCGCCGGGGGTGCCAGTCGCCCCCGGCGGCCTGCGCTGACAAGTCACACTGGGTCAGGGCTGGCATCGTCCCCTGACCCGATCACACACGCTACTTCTTCTTCTTCGCCGCCTTCTTCTTCGCCATTAGATGATCACCTCCCTCCATTTTCGTTTCGGCCTCGCGAAGGGGCTGCACCCCCTTCGAGCGACACCTCCGACGCTACTTCTTCTTCTTCTTCGCCGCCTTCTTCTTTGCCATCGTGTTCACCTCCTTCCATCGCCGTGAGCACGGCTAAAAGCCCATCGCGTCGCGACGGAGCTTCTCCGCCTGCTCGCGCCCGCGCCGCTCGTGGCCATGGAGATCCACGTAGAGTTGCGGGAGACTGACCACCCGGAATCCCCCCTTGATCACGGGCGCGTAGAAGACGCCCGGGTCGTACGGGGTCATGAGATAGACCGACCCTTCGCCCTCCACCGGCTGGAGCCCCAGCACCCGGGCCAGCGCCTCGGTGTCGCCGCTCACGTAGCAGTGCACGGCCGAGACCCGCGTGTGCGGCCCAATCAGGGACGTCCCGGCGTGAAGGGTGAACGCGTAGCTCATGCCCAGCTCGGTCGCGTGCCGGGTGAGGGCCTCCATGACCCG
>JBGQGN010000164.1:0-7814 GCA_041497395.1 Methylomirabilia bacterium | reverse complement strand
GGGCGATGAACGGGTACAGCGAGTTCCGGATCGGCGGCACCGGCGCCCGCGCGGCGACGCCGGTGCGGGGTCTCGAGCTCGCCGACCGGCCCTACGGCATGCTGAGCGCCGGGCAGCGCTTCGCCCCGGTCTTCATGCGCCACATGTTCGAGTACGGGACGACCTCGGCCCAGGTAGCCCACATCAAGGCCGCGCACTCCCGCCATGCGGCGGCGAACCCCAAGGCTCTCGTCAGGACACCCGTGAGCGTGGAGGAGGTCCTCGCGTCACGCTGGGTGGTCAAGCCCCTCCACCTCCTCGACTGCTGCCTCGAGACGGACAACGCGACGGCGCTCGTCGTCACCTCGGCCGACCGGGCCCGGGATGGTCGCCATCCTCCGGTCCGCATCCTGGCCGCCGCCGGGCGCGTGAACCGGGAGCGCCCCGACTACTTCTACCAGGGGCGCTACACGACCGTCGCGGGCGTGCACGCCCGGGAGCTCGTCTTCCCGACCGCCGGGATCGGGCCCGAGGACGTCGACGTGACCGGCGCATACGACGCCTTCACCTTCACCGCGATGCTCCAGCTCGAGGCCTTCGGGTTCTGCGAGCAAGGGGCGGGCGGCCACTACGTGTCGAGCGGCGCCATCGAGCTCGGCGGCCGGCGGCCGAACAACACCAGCGGCGGACACCTGTGCGAGGGTTATACCCACGGCATGAGCATGGTGATCGAGAACGTGCGCCAGCTCCGGGGGACGGTCGACGACTACTGCCCGCGGGCAAGCCAGGGCGACCACACGTACGACTACCGGCCCGGGGGCTGCCGCCAGGTGCGCGACGCCCGGATCGCCATGAACATGGGCTGGGCCTCTCCCGCCACCGGAAGCGCTCTCATCCTCGGGTCCCACCGTGCCTGAGCCCGTCGTCTACCGCGGCATGGCGCTGAACGTGCCGGAGACCGACTCGGAATGGCACGGCCACTTCCAGGCCGCGCAGGAAGGGCGGCTCGTGATCCGCAGATGCGCGGACTGCCGGCGACTCCGCTATCCGCCCGGTGCGGGCTGCCCGTGGTGCGCCTCGCTGGCCTGGACGTGGACCGCGGTGAGCGGGCGCGGCGTGATCCACTCGTACGTGATCGTCGTTCAGGCGATCCAGCCCGGTTTCCGGGACTGGGCCCCCTATCCAATCGTCGTGGTCGAGCTCGACGAGCAGCGCGGGGAGCCGGCGCCCGACGACGGGATCCGGCTCGTCACGAACCTCGGGACCCCCGACTTCCAGCCCGAGCGGGAGGAGCGCGTGGCGATCGGCGCCCGGGTCGAGGTCTGCTTCGAACGCCTCGGCCCGGACGGAGCCCTTCCGCAGTTCCGCCTCACGGGAGAGCCACCCGCGACGCCGCTCTGGCGGCTCCCGGCCTGATCGCCGCCCAGGAGGTACGCGATGCGAGAGCACGTAGTACTCGTGACGGGGGGGACGGGCGCGCTGGGCGCCGCCGTCGCGCTGGGCGCCCTCGAGGCCGGCGCGACGACTGTCGTGACGTACCGCGACGCGCGCGACTGGGACGCCCTGGCCGGGCGCGCTCCCCTGGCGGCTCGCGCACGCCTCCACGGAGTCCAAGCCGACGTGACCGATGGGGAGAGCGTCCGCCGGCTCGTCGACGAAGTGACGGCGCGCCACCGGCGGCTCGACGCCCTCGTGAACGCCGTCGGCGCGTTCGCCGCGGGGGATCTTCTGGCCACCGACGAGCGCGCCTGGGACGCCATGCTCACCGTGAACCTCCGCAGCGCCTACCTCTGCTGCCGCGAGGCGCTCCCCGCGATGCTGACCGCCGGCCGTGGCCGCATCGTCAACGTCGCGTCTCGCTCCGTCGTCCCGCCCGCCGGGGGCTTTCTCGCCTACACCGTGGCGAAGACCGGGGTGATCGCGCTGACCCAGGCTCTCGCCCAGGAGGTCCGGGGACGCGGCGTCACCGTCAACGCCGTCTTGCCCAGCACGATGGACACCGAGGCGAACCGGCGCGCCATGCCGGCCGCGGACCGGCGCGGCTGGGTGACGCCGGAGTCGGTGGCGCGGGCGATCCTGTTCCTGGCGAGCGACGCCGCCGCGGACGTGACCGGGACGCTGCTGGCAGTCTGAGTCGGCCACGCCGGGTGGACGCTCCCCGAGCGGGCCCTCCGCGCCAGTGGGGCCGCCGTGGTTTGACAGCCCTCCCCCGATACTCTAGAGTCTCGATGGCAAACAGCACGGGCGAGCCCACTGGCCAACCGCGTGTTGCCCCACGAGAGACGTGATGCTGCGACTGGCGCTGCTCGAGCCGTTGTCCGATCCGGCCGACGCGTGGCAGGTCTCCCTCCCCCGCCATGAGGTCAAGTTCATCGGGTCCGCACGCGAGGCCCCCTTCGCCGCCGCGTCGCTCGAAGCCGTGTGCGCGCCGGACGACGAGTTCCCGGAGAGCATCGTGCACACCGTCTACTTCGACAGTCCGGATCTCGCCTCCTACGCGGAGAAGGCAAACGGCGACTACCTCAAGACGAAGGTCCGGCTTCGCTGGTATGCACGATCGGCCCAACGGCGGCAAGCGGCCGGTGGAGCGTGGACTGCCTGGCTCGAGGTCAAGATCAGGCAGGGCTCGCGCGGCATGAAACGCCGCAAGGTGCTCCACTTGCCCGGGCCGTCGCCGCTGGAGGGGCTCCACCCGGAGGCGCTGGGCGCGATCGTCCAGCAGCATCTCGGCAGCTCGCGCCGCCCCACCTGCTGGCTGTCGTACTCCCGGACCCGCCTGCGCGGGCCGGACGGATTGACCCGGGTCTCGGTCGACCGAGATCTACGAGTGGAGTGGGTCGCCAGCTGGGTGCCGACGCGCCCGTCCGGCGCGGGACCGCCGGTCTTCGTGGTCGAGGTCAAAGGCCCGACCGCCGCGGTGCACCCGGCGCTGTCGACTCTCATCGTGCGGCACGCGCGGAAGCGCGCGGTGTCGAAGTACGCCCTCTGCCTCCAGTACGCGCGAGGAGGCGCGATTTGATGCCCCAGATCCTCGAACGTCTGCTCAGGCAGGCCCGGCCGGACAGCGGCCAGGATCCCTTCGTGGGAATCCTGCTGGCGCTGGTCGTGTCCACGGTGGTGGCGCTCATCGTCCGCCTCCTCTATCGCCTGTTCTACGAGGAGAGCGAGACCGGCTCTCAGATCGACCGGTCCTTTCTCCTCATCAGCCCCGCGATCACGGCGCTGTTCATCACGATCCAGTTCTCCCTGCCCCTCTCGCTGGGTCTCCTCGGCGCGCTGTCCATCGTCCGCTTCCGCGTGCCGATCCGAGAGCCGGAAGAGGTCGGCTTCCTCATGGTCGTCATCGCGTCGGCCATCGCGTGCGCGACGTACAGCTACCTCGTGCTGGCCATGCTGATCGTGCTCGTCGTCGTCGCGCTCCTTCTGCAGCACTACCTCGGGAGCCGGATCCCGGGCCTCCGACGAAGCGGCGGTCTGCTCATGCTGACCGTCGCTGACGCCGCGTACAAGCAGCATGCCCGCGCGATCGAGGCGCTCCTGTCGGGGCGTCTGAACCGGATCCGGTTCGAGCACCTCAACGGCCGGGACGGCATGACGACGCTGAACTACACGTTTCGCGCCCGCGAGGGAACCGACTGGAGCGCGATTCGGAGCGAGCTGGAAGCGCTCACCCCCCTCAACGCGCTGTCGGTGCTCCGGACTCCTCAGGGCGGCGTGTAGATCGCGCCGGTCCGCCGACCCGCGTCCGCGGACCGGGGGTCAGTCCCCGAAGCGGGCCACGATCTCGAGATCCTCGGTGACCGGCAGCCGGAGCGCGGGTCCGGGCTCCGGCTTCCCGTTCACCGTGAAGTGCCGGAACGTGCCGCGCTGCTCCGGAGGGACGCCGAGCTCGAGCGTGCCGCCCGTGAAGTAGCGGCCCAGGTACGGGCCCCGATGCGGGTACCCGTCGATCGTGACACTCCTTTCGCCCTGGATGCTGAGGCGGACGACGTGGGGCGGCGGCAGGCCGAGGCCGCTCGCCAGCGAACGGCTGAGGAAGGTGGGCCGCTCCCGGAAGAAGCGCGCCACCTCTTCTGCGCGCCTCGGGTCGGCCGGCCCCCCCGCCTCCCGGCGCCTCGCGTCCCACCAGGCCGGCGTCAGCACGTGATTCATCATCCGTTCCGCGTACCGCAGGTAGCCCTGCCGAAACGCGGGGTCCTTGTCGAGCAGGTCCAGCACCACCAGCACGCCGAGGAAGGTATCCCGTTCCACGCTGCGGCGCGCGAACTGTCGCTGCGCGGCGAGCGTGTCGTGCTCGGGGCCCTCCTGGATGGCGTGATCGAGGTCCCAGCCGACCGCGTGGATGAGCGGCGGCACCTGGTCGTGGTCGACGGCGAAATACGCCTGCCAGACCTCGTCGCTCTCTCCGGTCGCGAGGAAGAGGGCCGCGAAGTGGAGCGCGGTGAGGTGCGGGAGGTCGATCAGCGGCGCGAGGTCGGCCGCCGTCGAGCCGCCTCGCTCCAGACGGTCGGCGAGAGCCTCGTGCGCCGCGGTCGTGCCGCGCTTGACGGCGAAGGCCTTGCCCTTGAGCAGGTCGAAGCGCGTATGGCCCCAGCGGTTCCGCAGCAAGTCATCGTCGACCGGCTCGAGAAGAACCCTCCAGCTCGGAGGCTCCCCGTTCACGGCCAGGAGGCCCCACCGCGTCAGCGGAGCAACACCCCCCACAGCGCGCACGACGTCATAGGCCGGGATGTCCAGGTCGTCCTCGTCGACGATGATCGACCGGCCGGGCTCCGCGAGCGTCCGCCCGAAGATGTCCCGCGCGGGCCGGACGGGGTCTCGCGTTCGCACGTGGAGACCGAACCCGGGACCCACCGCCATCGTGAACCGCCTCACGCGAGCCCGGCCGTCAAAGAGCAGCCCGTCCCGATCGAGCGCGAGGAGATCGACCGGCTTGATCCACTGACGCCGCTCGCGCGCCCAGGCACGGCGCCGGGTGAGCCGGAGGGGCCCCAGCGCCGGATCGTCGGGCAGCTCCTGCTGGCGGCGCCACCGGTCGTTCAGCTCGATCCCGATCTCGGGATCGGTGATCAGACTTGGATCGAGCGCGAGCATGAGCGTGGGTGCCGCTGGCAGCGGGCCCACCCAGAACTGCCGACTCACGACGGAAGTGACGGGCGCTCCGCCCGAGTAGCCGCGGAGCCGGAGGGCCGTCGCCCTCGTCAGCCGGAGCGGTCCGTCGAGACGCAGGGCCTGGGCCGTTGGAACCGACCCATCGAGCGTGTAGCGGAGCTCCTCCACTCCAGGGAGTCGATCGAGCTCGACCTGGAACGGCCCAGGGGACAGGCTCGGGTACTTGGCCAGATCCGGCGCTGGGCGAAACACCCGCCCGGCCGGCGTGGGGAGCCCTACCCGCCACGCGAGGGTCTCCGGCTCCCGCTGCATCGTCAGCGTGGACGGGTGGTCCACGGGCGGGGTCTCGTCCTGGACGGCGCCGGTGGGATCGACGAGCATCACGCCCTCGCGGCCGCGCCCGAGGCGAAAGCTCGCATGGACGTGTCGGACGTAGCGGTCGTCGCCCTGAGCGCCGTCCCCCGCGGGTGCCCGGACGAGGGCGAGGTGGATCACATCGACCGTCCCGGTCCGCGAGACGACCGTCACTGTGCGGGCCCCGGTGCCCTCGATCCTCGCGCCGCCCTCCGCGCCCACCATGAGGTTGCGGGGGAAGCCGCCGGGCATGGTGACCCGGATCGACCTCGACCCTTGCACGCGGACACTGACCGTCCCCGAGAGCCCCTCGGCACTAGCCTTCATCCAGAGCGTGTATCGCCCGGATTCGGGCACGGCGATGTCCACGTGCACGCGGCGCGCCTGGCGCATTTCCCAGAACCCGCCCGGCAGCGGTGTATGGAAGTCATCCACGAAGTGATAGCGCCGGGCCTTCCGCGTGAGCCGCGTGTTGACCCGGCGGCCCGCCGCGCTGCTGACGCGATCCTTGCCCGAGGCCCAGACGATCAGGTACGACCGGGGAGCGAGCGTGATCTCGGGGAAGACCCAGCCCCGGCGCGGCCGTCCGCTCTCGACCAGCCGCCATCCGGCGAGCGAGACCGACCGGTCGGACCGGTTGTAGAACTCGATCCAGTCGGACGGCGCGAGATCGTCATCCAGGATCACGTCGCGGTTGACCGCCGAGACCTCGGTGATGAGGACGGGCGAGGACCCGGGGGCCGTCCCGCGCGGGAGCGCTCGCGCGTGGGCTCGAACGGAGTCGGGCTTCGCGCCCCTCGACGTCGAGCGTGCCGCCAGCCGATCGACAGGCGGAGACAAGTGCCACGAGTCCTGGAACAGGACCGCGAGCGCGAGGAGCGCCCCCCCAGCCACGAGCGCGAGGATCCTGCCGCTCCGTACGCTGCGCCTCCGCCCGGATGCGTTCGTGGACGACCCGTTCATCACCCTCCCCGCTACACTCACGCGCCGCCGGCGTCGCCCCAGCGTCGCCCCAGCGTCGCCATTGTAGCGGACGGCGGCGGGCGGGACCGGGGCGGTGTAGGATCTCCCCGGGCGCCGCCGGGCGCTCCCACAGTGCGTCGCGTGCCCGGCCCGCCGATACCCCGAGCCCGAGGCGAGCCATGAAGATCACCGACGTCACGCTCACGCTGTTCGCCTGGCCGGGCATCCCCCCGACGACCTACGGCCGCCACACCGGCCGGTTCGGGGGCGAGAGCCAGCTCGGCCTTCTCACGCTCGCGACGGACGAGGGCGTCGAGGGGCAGGCCTTCCTGGGCTCCGCGATGCGCGGCGCGCACCTCGATGCGGTCTCCCTGGTCGAGGTGCTGAAGCCCGTCGTCCTGGGCCAGGACCCGCTCGATCGCGAGCGGCTCTACCACGCCCTCTGGCAGCGGAGCCGCTCGACCACGGCGCGTGCCATCGGTGCCGTGGACGTGGCGCTCTGGGACCTCGCCGGCAAGATCGCGGGGCTGCCGGTCCACCGCCTGCTCGGCTCGTACCGCGACCGCGTCCGCGCGTACGCCAGCTCGGCCGTGCTCAGCTCACCGGAGGCCTACGGCGACGAGGCCGCGCGCTTCAAAGCCGACGGCTGGACCGCGTACAAGATCCATCCGCCGACCGATCCGGCGACGGACATCGCGGTGTGCCGCGCCGTCCGCCGCGCGGTCGGGGACGGGTTCACGGTGATGCTGGACGGGAGCTGGGCCTACGACTACCCGACCGCGCTCAGGGTCGGCGAGGCCATCGAGGCGCTCGGGTACCACTGGTACGAGGACCCGCTCGCCGACGACGATCTCTACAGCTACGTCAAGCTCAAGCAGCACCTCCGCATCCCCATCCTCGCCACCGAGTACTCGCCGGGCGGCCTCACCGCCTACGCCCCGTGGCTCCTCGCGCGGGCGACGGACTTCCTCCGGGGCGACGTGGCGGTCAAGGGCGGGATCACGGCGTGTGTCAAGGCCGCCCACCTCGCCGAGGCCTTCCACATGAACTACGAGGTGCACCACGGCGGCAACTCGCTCAACAACGTGGCGAACCTTCACGTCATCATGGCGATCCGGAACTGCGAGTTCTTCGAGGTGCTGCTGCCCGCCGGCACCCAGAAGTACGGGCTGACCGAGGACGTCGAGGTGGACGGCGAGGGCCTCGTCCACGCCCCGAGCGGCCCAGGGCTCGGCGCGCGGATCGACTTCGAGCTGATCGAGCGTCGCAAGGTCGCCGTCCTGCGCTGAGCGCGGGAGCGGCGGCCGGGAGCGGCGGAGGCGGCTACCGCACAGCGCCGCGGCGGCGCCACCACCCCTGGATGAGGCCGTCGACGACCTCCGCCAGCTGGGTGAGCGTGCGGCACT